>CALPOM020000026.1 GCA_943325205.2 Thermoflexus hugenholtzii JAD2
AGAAAAATCTGGGCAAATGAATTCGCCGGATGTGAAGGAAAAAGCGCGCGACGTATTAATTACAAAGGAACTGATACTACAAGAAGCTGATAAAAGAGGCTTAACTAAGAATGAAGAGGTTCGTGATGCTATGGAGCAAGCTAGGTTGAGCGTTCTTGTCTCCGCAGTATTCGAAGATTATATTTCTAAAGACGGTATTTCTGACAAAGATTTATTACCTGTCTATGAAAAGGTCAAGGGCCAATTTGGTGGGAAGCAATACAAGGTCAGACACATATTAGTTGAAAACGAAAAATTAGCAAATACCTTGCAAGCTCAAATTAAGGGTGGTGCGAATTTTTCTGACTTAGCAAAAACCAATTCGAAAGATCAGGGCTCTGCCCCCAATGGTGGAAGTCTTGATTGGGTGACGGCTAGTGGCTTAGTCCCTGAATTTGCCCAAGTGATGACTACGCTAAAAGCTGGAGAATTAGCTAGTTCACCAGTTAAATCACAATTTGGCTGGCATATTATTCAAGTCGATGAGATTAAAGATACTCCGACCCCAAGTATGCAAGAAGTTAAGCCGCAGTTGGTACAAATGCTGACCCAAGATCAAAATTGGCAAAAATTTAAATTTTCTGAAATGATGGAAAAGTTTAAATCGAAGGCAAAAATTCAATAAAGCCCTCCAGGACTTTACTTTTTCTGAACATTGCTAATATTGATGTTTTAAATAGTGGAGTCCTAGCATTTTCTAATTCTTTTTCTATTTGATATCGCAAAGATTGTGCCTTGTTAATACTGCTCTGGTTCTTGATTGTTGCCAGTTCGATTATTGGCAGAGCACTCATGTTGCGGACGCACTAAGCATCCAATTTGCAATCGGTGCAAATTGACAACTTAAATCTCTAGATATTTTTTACTTTGTAGATTATTTGATTTTAAATCTGCAACCCATTGTTTAGCTGGGAGCTGATATCTTTTTTGAATAGTCTTTGCCCTTTTTTTGAGGTCTGACCAGGCAAATTTTAAACAAGGTCCTTTAAATGCAATTGCAACTACATTGCAGTCATGAACCTCTTTAAACAAAAGCACTCTGTTATCAAATACATCACAAATTCGTTGAATGTTTTTTGCATAACTAGAATGTTGATTAAATAAATTGACAGTTAGGACTCCGGGCGACTTTAAGACATCAAAGCACCCTTGATAAAATTGCCTTGAACTTAAAGCTGGTCCTGATGCTTCACCATTAAAAATATCTACTTGTAGCACGTCGAACTGATTGTTATGCGCTACCTGTTGAGTAAAGTCTTGGGCGTTTGCCTGTACTACTTGAATTCTGTCATTTCTTAAATCTAAATCAAACATGGCCTGAGCTGCAATGATGATTGCAGGATTGAGCTCAACAGCAGTCGTCTTTATCGTCTTGTTTAAATGATAGGTGAATTTCGTGAGAGCGGCAGACCCAAGTCCTAGCTGCAATGCATGAAAGCCTACCAGGGGCTCTAAAAAGAGTAACCAAGCCATCATTTGCTGCGCGTACTCTAATTCGATATGTAATGGCTTTTTTAAATTCATTGCACCTTGGATCCACGGCGTACCTAAGTGTAAGTATCGAATATTGCCAACTTCAGAAAAAGTTACCGGTTCGTATGCAGGCTTTTTCATCAACCAATCCAATATCTGGCATTACGAAACATTCTCATCCATGGGCTTAGGCCATTATCCGTGTCTTGCCAAGCTGGTGGTGCCCAGCTCATTTGAGCCGTACGAAACACACGTTCAGGATGTGGCATCAACGCTGTAAATCGTCCATCCGGCGTTGTTACACCAGTAATACCGTCTATTGATCCATTGGGATTGCGTGGGTAGTCTAAAGTTGGCTGACCGTAGTGGTCAACAAAACGCATGGCAACTAGCTGTTGATTTTTGAGTTGATCGAGAGACCCTTGGATACTAAAGTTAACTTGTCCTTCACCGTGGGCCACGACAATTGGTAATTGACTTTTTTGCATTTCTTGAAAAAAGATCGATGGCGATTCCAAAATCTCCACTTGCACAAATCTGGACTCATATTGCTCAGATTGATTTCTAGTGAATTGTGGCCAGTAATGAGCCCCGGGAATAATGGATGATAAATTACTCATCATTTGGCAGCCATTACAAACTCCTAAAGCAAAAGTATCCTTGCTCTGAAAGAACGCCTCAAAAGTATCTCTTAAACGCGGGTTCATCAAAATTGTTTTAGCCCAACCCTGCCCAGCTCCAAGGACATCACCGTAACTAAAACCACCACAAGCTACAAATCCTATAAATGATTGCATTGATGCAGCACCACTAAGCAAGTCGGTCATATGCACATCCTGACATTCAAAGCCAGCCAACCCTAAAGCATATGCCATTTCCACATGGGAGTTAACGCCCTGCTCCCGAAGAATTGCTATCCGAGGTTTTTGTGCCTGATTGATCAAAGGGAAAGCTGGATTATCTAGAGGATTGAATAGCAGTATTGGGGAAATACCCGGATCTTTGGCATCTTGAATGGCCTGTTTCTCACTGGCAACGCAGTCAGGATTGTCGCGTAGGGCAGCAATTGCTAGACTATTTGTTTCCCATTGACTTTGTAAAGAGATCCTTGGTGTTTGATAAATACATTTTGCATCTCGCCAAATTTCTATGCTATCGGTTGTATTTATCTTTCCAACAATATGGGTATGCGCACTTAATTGATGATCTCTAAGAATCTTAAAAATAGCATCTCGGTCGGATCTACGAGTTTGAATAACGATTCCTAACTCTTCATTAAAGAGTGCTTTCAAGGTATTTTCGTGACGTCGTCCACTAATTTGGGATGCCCAATTTTTCGCATCCCCAAAATCCGATTCAGTCCCTTTTTCTAAAACAAGCAAGTCAATATTTAAGGAAATACCAACGTGCGAGCAAAAGGCCATTTCAGCAATAGTTGTGAGAAGTCCACCATCTGAACGGTCGTGATAAGCGAGTATTTGATTGTTAGCCTTCAGTTTTTCAAGGGCTTGTGCTAAATGGATCAGTTGATGCGATTGAATATCCGGACAAATCGTATCGATTTGATCAGTTACATGGGTGAGAACGCTCCCGCCCATCCGGTTCTGGCCTTGCCCTAAATCAATCAACATGATTTCAGTGTCTGGCTCAGCACTATTTAGTAAAGGAGTCAGTGTTTTACGAACATCCTTAACAGGAGCAAAGGCGGAAATAATTAAGGAAACAGGGGATGTAACGCTTCGATCGCTACCATTTTCAGACCATTTGGTTTGCATGGATAGTGAATCTTTGCCCACTGGAATAGAAATACCTAACTCAGGACATAACTCCATGCCGATGGCGGACACCGCTTCAAATAACTTGGCATCCTCCCCAGGAGTACCACAGGATGCCATCCAGTTCGCAGAAAGTTTAATATGAGATACATCTGTAATATCAGCGCTTAAAATATTTGTAATGGCTTCTCCAACGGTAATACGTGCAGCAGCCCCAGCATTAAAAATAGCAATAGGTGGTCTTTCCCCCATGGCCATGGCTTCTCCTCGAAATGACGCAAAGTCGGCCATGGTCACAGCACAATCCGCAACAGGAACCTGCCAAGGTCCAACCATTTGATCACGATGCGTCAGACCTCCAACGCTACGATCACCAATCGTAATTAAGAAAGACTTACTAGCAACTGTCGGATGAGCAATCACTTGCTGAATAGATGTTGGCAGTTGCACGTCGTCCCAACATGGTCTAGTGATCGGACTGGCAATTTGCTGGACATCACGATGCATCATTGGAGGCTTACCGAGTAAGACCTCCATCGGGATATGAATTGGCAAATGCATGGGATCAGCGACCGGCAAATGACTATCTTGCAGAATCAATTGCCGAGCGGTAGTTGCTTTACCAACTACCGCAAAAGGACAACGCTCACGCGCGCAAATACTCTCGAATAATGGTAGATCTTTTTCGTTGATGGCTAAGGCATATCGTTCTTGTGATTCATTACACCAAATTTCTGCAGGGCTCATCCCTGATTCCTCAACAGGAATTTGCGTTAACTCAAAAATAGCCCCAAGATTAGAACCATCAGCCAACTCTGGAAAAGCGTTCGATAATCCCCCAGCTCCAACGTCATGAATCGCAACGATCGGATTTTTTTCACCAAAGTGGATACAGGCATTAATGACCTCTTGAGCACGACGTTCAATTTCCGGATTACCTCTTTGTACCGAGTTAAAGTCAAGATCTTTGGAGTTAGTACCAGTTGTCATTGAACTAGCAGCCCCACCGCCCATACCGATTTTCATTCCAGGCCCACCGAGCTGAATCAGTAAATCACCCTCTTGAATTGCGCGTTTGTGAGTATGGATAGCCTGAATACTACCAATACCCCCGGCAATCATTATGGGTTTATGGTAACCCCATCTCTTTCCAAAAAGAGTCTGTTCAAATACCCGAAAAAAGCCACCTAAGATGGGTCTACCAAATTCATTATTAAAGGCTGCACCGCCTAGTGGGCCATCAATCATGATCTTTAGCGGCTTAGCAATAAAGTCGGGCTTGCCATATGGATTCTTTTCCCAAGGTAAAGCTTGATTAGGAATATGCAGATTAGAAACTGTAAACCCGGTTAAACCAGCTTTTGGCTTGCCGCCAATACCCGTTGCTCCCTCATCACGGATTTCGCCACCAGCGCCAGTTGAAGCCCCCGGAAAAGGAGAAATAGCTGTTGGATGATTATGTGTTTCAACCTTCATTAAGGTATGAACATATTGGTCCGTTGTTTCGTATAACTTGGTCTTTGGATTTGCAAACCACGTTTGGGACATCCCCCCTGCCATGATTGCAGAGTTATCTGAATAGGCAACAATCGTTCCCTCTGGATGAAGTTGGTGCGTATTACGAATCATGCCAAATAGCGTCTTATCCTGCGCTAGACCATCAATAGTCCAGGTGGAATTAAAAATCTTATGACGGCAATGCTCACTATTGGCCTGCGCAAACATAATTAACTCTACATCCGATGGATTACGACCAATTTGTATGAAACTTTTTTCAAGGTAATCAATTTCATCTATTGCTAGTGCTAAGCCTAATTCTTGATTAGCTTTTAATAAAGAAGCTTTGCCTTCTTCTAAAACTGGGATTGTTTTAAAACGTGGTGATTGCAGATCTTGATAAAGTGTTTTGACCTGTTCTAAATCCATCAGAACAGATTCTGTCATTTGGTCATGACTAAGTCTGTATAGCAAATCGAGTTGCTGCTTATCTAGCTGCTTTTTGATCTGGCAAATAAATTCAATGCCTCTTTCAAGTCTTAAAATGTGTAAATTACATATTCTAGCGATATCCGTTGCTTTACTAGACCAGGGAGAGATCGTCCCAATTCTTGGCACAACATAAAATTGTTGGCTATTTTTACCGAGAGTTGACGCCTTGTTCTCTGAGCAACTCAAGAGTTCAATAACTTGTGAGTTTTGGGCAGGAGTCAGGGGCTTATCTGACCAAATAAAAAAGCTATATCGACAGGTTAGATCCTGAATGGGGATTATATTATTTTTAAGAGAGTCTAAAAATTGAATTTTTCGAAACGGGGATAGAGCTAGGGCTCCACTGAAATGACTAAAGATTGGCATACATGTATTATACGAAATGCCATCTAGTTCGTAATAAAAATGCTCAGGCACGCTCCTCAGAGAGTAGGTTTTGGTCGATCAGTCGGCCGGCTTTGATTTGTAAAATACGCCCACATTTTTTAGCCAAATCATGGTCGTGTGTAACGATGACGATCGTTGTTTTAAGAACAGCGTTCAATTGAAATAACAAATCGATGATTAACTGACCATTATCAGAATCTAGACTACCGGTAGGCTCATCCACAAAAAGAACTTGGGGATCAATAACAAAAGCCCTGGCGAGAGCTACTCGTTGCTGCTCTCCACCAGATAAAGTCGCTGGATAATGTTTTGATCGATGGGTAAGACCGACTAAACCCAGGAGTTCTTCCGCTTTTTGTATCCGGTGCGGAGTTAACTCACCGCTGATCTCCAGGGGAAGCAGCACATTTTCAAGGGCAGTCAGTTCTGGAATTAACAAAAACGATTGAAAAACAAAACCAACAGATTGTTTTCGTACTTGCGCTTTAGCATCTTCGGTCAGTTTAGCTAAATCATAACCCAGCAGATTGACTTGGCCTGTGTAAGCAGCATCTAAACCAGCTAGAATACTCAATAAGGTGGTTTTTCCAGATCCGGAGCTACCCCAGATTGCTACCACTTCGGAATTTTCAATACCTAGATGCACATCTTTTAATATCTCAACAAGACCACTTTTAGTAACTACGGTTTTACTCAAATTGCTTGCTTGAATAATATATTTTGATGGAGTTGTATTCATGAATAGAGTGAGTTAGGATATTTGCTGATGAAAAAATTCTTATTTAAATCGCTAAGCTTCATATTAATCGGTTTTTTAACACTGAGTGTTTTTGCTAATGATAAAAAATCAAAAAAAATTCTCATCATGGGAGATAGTATTTCTGCTGGCTATGGCCTACGAAATGGCTTGGGATGGGTCGACTTGATGAGTTTGCGCTTAAAAAATCAAAATACTCAAATCATTAATGCCAGTATTAGTGGTGAAACAACCGCAGGAGGTCGTCAGCGGGTTAATCCCTTAATTCAGCAAATCACGCCAGATGTATTAATTATTGAGTTAGGCGCCAATGATGGGCTCAGGGGTTTTCCGATTGAAATGACTAAAGGTAATTTAGATCATATGATTAAATCCGCCAAAACCAAACAAATTAAAGTTTTATTACTCGGTATGAAAATACCAAGTAATTATGGAGCGGAATATACCAATCAATTACAAAAAATGTACGCGAACTTGGCAACAGAACATCAAATCGCTTTGGTACCTTTTCTTTTAGAGGGGATAGCTCTTCGAAGAGAGTTATTTCAAGAGGATGGCTTACATCCCAATGAAACTGCACAGCCGATGATATTAGATCGGGTTATCCCAAAACTGAAGCCACTTCTTCAATAGACTTATTTAATCGACCGCAAAATTTTCACACCAGCACGATCCCGTATATTTTCTAAGTAGGCATCTAGTTCGTTTTGGTAGTTTAAAAAGGCAATTTGTTTGAACTGTTCAATGGCAACTTTGGCATCTTTTTGACTATCCTGCCGAGTACGGTTGATGCGGTAAATAGCGTATCCTGATCCAGGAAGTGCTGTTGCGACAACCTTTGGTAATTCATTCTCATTTGCTCCAAAGACCTTTTCATAAGGCTCACCCTTCAGATCGAGGGGTTTATTTCTCGAGACCCAAAACGATTTTGTAAACTCTTTTCCGGCTATTTTTTCCGCTGGATTCTTACTCAGAATCTCTAATTGAGCTTGACCATCTTTGACAGCTAACTCTTCTGCTTTTTGCCGCTTTACTATTTCAGTAATTTGGCTCTTCACTTTTTCGAAAGGCAAGGTACTAGCAGGTTCATGTTTGACAACGTGCGCAGCCACCAAGACTCCAGTGTTAATTTGGATTGCTTCCGTATTTTTATTCGACTTTAGTGATTCATCAGCGAAGATCGCTTTAAGTAATTTAGGATTATTCAGTGGATGATCTTTGCCTAATGAACTCAGTCCAGAGATCGAAAGGCCAGCCACTTTTTGAATTTTTAGACCCAGGGCATCTGCTCCAGGTTTTAAACTATCGGGCTGTTCATAAATCAAGTTCGCAAATTGATCAGCTTTTTTAGAAAAATCTGCATCCTCACCGGCTTTATTTGTATTCGATAAAACCACGTACTCCACATCAACAAGTTCAGTTGACTGAAATTGAGCAGGATTTGCTTGGTAATAATCGGTAAAATCTTTCTCCGATAACTGCAGTTGTTTAGAATACGCATCCGCCAAAAAGAAGATTACTTGAACTTCTCTTTCTGTTGCAATCGAGGTGATTAGTTTTTGGGAGACCAAATCGGAACTAATCGTGCCAGTTGCACCACCAAGGGCGCTTTGCAAGTCTGAACCCATCATTTCATATTTTTTGAGTTTTTCAAACTGAGCAACTGTTAAGCCATTATTCTGCAAAAATTGCCGATATTGTTCAGCATCAATACTTCCGTCAGGCTTCTTCAGTAAGGCAACCTCAGGAAATTTCAAAATTTCTTTTGCCAAAGTTTCATCGGGTATCTGAAGATTGAGGGATTTTAAGTCAAAATTGAGCAGCTTTTGTTGGATTAATTGCCCAAGAATAGCATTTTTAAAGTTTGGGTTATCGAGCGATTGGCCAGTAATTCCAAGCTTTTGGCCTTGAGCTTTGATGGCGTTTTCAAGTTCAACTTGCGTGATTGATTCTTGGTGAACTTTGGCTATATCCGTTTTTGAATCCCCAGATTTTGTATAACTGTCAACGCCTAAAAAAACGAACGATGGGACGATGAGTATAAGAAGAATAACTTGTAAGATTTTTTGATTTTTACGGACTGTTTCAAACATACATTCTCTTTTCGTTTTCTGGATTCTTCTTAACTTTCAGAAATTTTAGCGTTTATTTCTTACCCATATTTACTAGTTGGGAATTTATCTCAGGCGACTCATTGAACGCGCTAAAAGCTTTTAGATACTGGTGGGTGCTGACGGGATCGAACCGCCGACATTCTGCGTGTAAGGCAGACGCTCTACCATCTGAGCTAAGCACCCTTGGTGTAGCATTTAGCGCATAACTCATTGCTCAAGTAACGCGTAAAAGCTCATAAAGACACTTATTGTAACCGATTTTAAAACACCAAATCAATGCTTTAAAACTTCTGATTTGGTGGTGCTTACCGGTGTTTCAACAGGAGTATCTTTAGCGATGCTCACAACCTCTTCAGGTAAGGGTTTAGGAATTGTTTCCAGTGCTAGTTCGAGAACTTTATCAATCCAACGAACTGGAATGATTTCAATAGCATTTTTGACAATGTCAGGAATTTCAGTCAAGTCTTTGACATTATCTTCAGGAATCAGTACGGTTTTAATTCCCCCACGATGCGCCGCAAGTAGTTTTTCTTTTAAGCCACCAATCGGTAGGACCTCACCACGAAGGGTTATTTCACCAGTCATCGCCACGTCCGCTTTAACCGGTATACCAGTTAAGATAGAGACGAGGGCCGTTGATATAGCGATACCAGCTGAAGGTCCATCCTTCGGGGTTGCACCCTCAGGGAAATGGATATGAATATCCTTTTTTTCAAATTGTTCTTCGCTAATACCGAGCGCTTTAGATCTAGAGCGCACCACCGTTCGGGCTGCCTCTACAGACTCTTTCATCACATCACCTATTGAGCCGGTGCGAATAATATTCGCTTTACCGGGCATTAAAGCTGCTTCGATCGTTAACAAATCACCACCGACCTCGGTCCAGGCTAGCCCAGTTACTTGTCCTATTTGATTTTGTTTGTTGGCCAGGCCAAAGTCAAAGCGCTTAACGGATAAAAACTTCTCTAAATTTTCGGCCTGGACGACAATTGGTGCGGCCTCACTTTTTAGAAGCAATAGCTTGACTACTTTTCGACAAATCTTACTAATTTCTCTTTCCAAAGAGCGCACACCAGCTTCGCGCGTGTAGTAGCGAATAATATCCAAGATGGCAGATTCTTGGACATCTATTTCACCATTTTTCAAACCATTATTTTTAATTTGTTTTGGTAATAAATACTTCATCGCAATATGCGTTTTTTCGTCTTCGGTATAGCCTGCAAGACGAATAACTTCCATTCGGTCCAGCAAAGGACCTGGGATATTGAGCGAGTTCGATGTGGCCACGAACATCACATCAGAAAGATCAAAGTCCACCTCAACGTAATGATCTTGGAAAGTATGGTTTTGTTCAGGATCTAGAACTTCTAACATTGCACTTGCTGGATCACCTCTAAAATCAGTACCCATCTTGTCAATTTCATCTAGCAAGAATAAAGGATTACGAACGCCTGCTTTTGATAAGTTGGTGAGGATTTTTCCGGGCATTGAGCCGATATAGGTTCGGCGGTGTCCGCGGATTTCAGACTCGTCACGAACGCCACCAAGGGCCATGCGCACGAACTTTCGATTGGTTGCCTTAGCAATAGACTGTCCTAAAGACGTTTTGCCAACACCAGGAGGCCCAACTAAGCAGAGTATAGGGGCCTTTACTTTGTCAACGCGTTGCTGAACTGCAAGATACTCTAGGATTCTTTCTTTGACTTTATCTAAGCCATAGTGATCGTCATTGAGCACAATTTCAGCATGGTTGAGATCATTATTAACTTTACTTTTCTTTTTCCAAGGCAAGTTAATCAAGGTATCTAAGTAGTTTCTAACGACAGTAGCCTCGGCCGACATAGGCGACATCAACTTGAGTTTTTTCAACTCAGACTCAGCTTTTTTAAGTGCCTCCTTAGGCATCTTTGCTAATTTAATTTTTTTCTCAAGTTCATCTAGATCGGCACCTTCTTCGCCCTCCCCTAACTCCTTTTGAATCGCTTTTACTTGTTCGTTCAGATAGTATTCACGTTGGCTTTTTTCCATTTGACGCTTCACACGCCCACGAATTCTTTTTTCAACTTGCAAAATATCAATTTCACTTTCCAGTTGCCCAAGTAAACTCTCAAGTCGCTTGATCACATCAGCCATTTCTAGAAGGTGTTGTTTTTGATCGAGTTTGATAGGTAGGTGCGCGCAAATTGTGTCGGCCAGGCGGGAGGCGTCATCTATTCCGCTTAATGAAGCCAAAATTTCTTGTGGTATTTTTTTGTTTAATTTGACGTACTGGTCAAATTGAGCCACGATTGCCCTCTTTAGTGCCTCAGTTTCGGATTGATCCAGAGTATGGAGAGACTGGGGAGTTGCTTCGCAATTAAAGTACCCTAAAGAATCTTCAATTTGGCTTATTTCTGCCCGCTGAGTTCCTTCGACAAGAACTTTTACAGTACCGTCGGGGAGTTTTAGCATTTGTAAAATATTAGCGATACATCCGACTGCATACAAATCAAGAGCCGTTGGCTCATCTTTCGAAGCTGTTTTTTGGGCAACTAGAAGAATACTTTTTCCGGTCTCCATCGCTGCTTCTAGGGCTTTAATAGATTTTGGTCGACCGACAAATAAAGGCATTACCATATGCGGAAATACCACTACATCTCGAAGTGGTAGTAGTGGCAATTGAATCGGTTCTGTGGGTAGTAGCAAATTGCCAGGCATTTTAAATTCTCCAAAAAGTCGGAAATAAACAAAAACATCACTTCTGTTACTAAATATAGCTGTTTTGATGAATTACAAGACTAGAATACACTTTTTTATCTATTATCTACCAAAGGATAACAAATTCACCAATTCAAGGTGAGTTTGAGTAGAAATCAGAGGAATTGTAAATTGACGATCGATGATTATGCTGCAGAGCTAGTCGGGCGATAGAGTAGCTTCGGTTTGCCGCCCTCAATAGTGGCCTCATCAATAACCACCTTTTCGACATCCTTTTGAGATGGTAAGTCATACATGATGTCTAATAAAACAGATTCTAAGATAGACCTTAAACCCCGTGCACCCGTATTACGAATCAAGGCTTTTTTAGCAATAGCATTGAGGGCCTCTTCCCGAAACTCGAGTTGCACATTTTCTAATTCAAACAAGGCCTGATATTGTTTGACTAAGGCATTTTTAGGCTCTGTCAAAATCTGAATGAGGGCACTTTCATCTAATTGGGTCAGGGTGGCTGCTACAGGCAAACGACCAATTAACTCGGGTATTAGTCCAAATTTAATTAAATCTTCTGGCTCTACCTGTTTAATCACTTCCCCAAAATTTCTGGCATCCTTACTTTGCACAGTCGCATTAAAGCCAATACCAGATTTGGTCGAGCGCTGATTAATGATTTTTTCTAAGCCATCAAAAGCGCCACCACAAATAAATAAGATATTGGTAGTGTCGATTTGCAAAAACTCTTGATTAGGATGCTTACGACCCCCTTGAGGAGGTATCGAAGCCATCGTGCCTTCTACTAATTTGAGTAATGCTTGTTGGACACCTTCACCAGAGACATCCCGAGTAATCGATGGATTTTCGGATTTTCGTGAAATTTTATCGATTTCGTCAATATAAACAATACCCTTTTGGGCTTTTTCAATATCGTAATTACAGGTTTGTAATAACTTTTGAATAATGTTCTCTACATCTTCACCAACATACCCGGCTTCAGTCAGGGTGGTTGCGTCTGCCATGACAAAAGGCACATCTAGCAACCTTGCTAAGGTTTGAGCAAGCAAGGTCTTGCCTGATCCAGTGGGTCCAATTAGCAAAATATTACTTTTAGCTAACTCCACTCCATTAAACTGTGCAACTTTACGGACACTGGCCGCTGGGCCATCTTTGGATTCTTTTGGTTGATGGGGGCTTTTCGGGATTGCTTGAATGTTATTTAATCGCTTGTAGTGATTGTAAACAGCGACAGCTAAACTTTTTTTAGCATGGTCTTGTCCAATGACATACTGATCAAGAGTCTGCCTGATCTCCTGTGGGGTCGGTAACGATTCTTGTGCAAGCATCCCACCTTTACTTTTGCTATCACTGCTTCCCTCGGCAATCACCTCGTTACATAGAGACACACATTCGTCACAAATAAAAACTGATGGGCCTGCAATCATTCGAATGACTTCGTCATGGGTTTTACCGCAAAACGAACAAATTAAATTTTTAGTACCTTCAGTTTTTTTTGTCATACTTTTTAATTATCTCGATGCAATTACTTGATCAACTAAACCATATTCTTTGGCCTGCTCAGCTGACATGAAATAGTCCCTATCGGTATCCTTAGCAATCGCTTCAACTGGCTGACCTGTTCGTTCAGAGAGAATCGCATTCAGACGCTCGCGTAAATAAAGGATTTCTTTTGCCTGTATTTCAATATCAGACGCTTGACCTCTAGCACCGCCTAAGGGCTGATGAATCATTACCCGAGAGTTGGGTAGTGCAAAACGCTTCTCTTTAGTCCCAGCCGCCAATAAAAAGGCTCCCATACTAGCTGCAAGCCCCATACATAATGTACTGACATCCGGCTTAATAAAATTCATCGTATCAAAAATAGCTAAGCCAGCTGAAACGGACCCACCTGGAGAGTTGATATATAAAGAAATATCCTTATCAGGATTTTCACTCTCTAAAAACAGCATTTGTGCAATCACTAAATTAGCCGTTTGGTCGTTTACCTCTCCCACCATAAATATGACTCGCTCACGTAACAACCGCGAATAAATATCATAAGCTCGTTCACCTCGACCAGAGGTTTCAATCACCATAGGTACCAAACCAAGGCCTTCAGGTTGAAAATTGAACTCTTGATCAAATACTTGATTCATTTGCACATCCTTTAAGTAATTAAATAATCATAAAGGATTTATTTTAATTGGCTTAATTCGGCAAAAGTGACATTTTTATCAATAACCGTTGCTTTCTCCATGACATACTTCACAACATTGCTTTCCATGACAATGGATTCAATGTCACTTAATCGCGCGGGATCACTGTAATACCAACGAGTTACCTCTTGAGGATCGTCATAACTAGCAGCCTGATCTTCTATTTCTGATTGAATCTGCTCAGGACTAGCTTTTAAACCATGCTCTTTGACTAAACTATTTAAAATGAGACCTAATTTAACGCGCTCTTTAGCTTGTGGTGTGAACATCCCCTCTGGTATCGGCGCATCTTTGGCATTTGGTACACCGCGCTGCTCTAGGTCTTGCCTAGCCATCTCAATTAATCGTTCTTCTTCTTGCGAAACTAAAAATGCAGGTAAATCGAATGCGCAAGCATTCGATAAAATATCCATCGCCTGCTTTTTTAACATGCCTTTTGTTCTTCTTGCAATTTCGCGGGCTAGGTTTTTAGATATTTCTGCGCGAACTTGCGTAACACCACCCTCTGCAATCCCTAAACTCGCGGCAAACTCATCATTAATTTCAGGTAATACAGGATATTCAACCTGTTTCATCACAATCTTAAACTCAACGGTTTTACCAGCGACATCCTTGCCATGGTAGTCAATCGGAAAAGTTAACGGGAAAACGCGCTCTTGTCCGACAGCCAAAGCAATTGCAGCAGCCTCAAATTCAGGCAACATCTGTCCCTGACCAATGACAAACTTGAAGTCGTCAGCTTTGCCACCCGAAAATTCAACTCCGTCTAAAGTTCCTACAAAGTCAATCGTTACCTGATCATCTGTTTGCGCAGGCAATTCACTAGAACGAGCTTGATAAACAACCCGTTGTTTACGCAATAATTCTAAGGTATTGTCAACCTCCTGCTCGGATAGCTCAGTCTGGTACTGAGTCACTTGCGCAGATGAAATATCTCCAATAACCACCTCGGGAAATACTTCAAAATAAGCATCGAACTCAATTTGCTCAGCGTCTAATTCGCTTTTAGGCTCTAAACGCGGCTGTCCAACTAATTGGATTTTTTCAGCCTTTGCAAATTCAAAAAATTGATTGGATGCATGGTCAAAAGATAATTCAAAATCAACTTGCTGACCATATTGTTTTTCAACCATCTTGGCAGGAACCTTGCCAGGCCTAAACCCAGCAATCTTTAAATTTTTTCCTAGCTGCTTGAGCTTGCCCTGGCGCTGAGGTAGCAGATCAGATTTTGCAAACTGTAAAGTTACTTTTCTTTCTAAGGCACCGAGGTTTTCAATTTGTTGTGGCATAGTAATATTTTATTTATAAGTTTCTGAAAAATATGGTAAAAATTAAAAAAATTGGCGTACCATCACCGTCCAATTCTTGTTGTGATGCGTCTTGTTACTGGTAGACCTGTGGGCCATGTTATTTAAGCATTCGGACTAAGCTTTCAAGCATCGTTCCAACTTCAATTCAAAATCTTTTGCTTTTTAAACATAACTGCTTTTTAAACAAAACTACTTTTTAACATTTTTTTTCATAAAAAATGACTTAATCAAGCCATTCCAAGTCAATCAACTCCTTTTACAAAGTCTTGGTGCGAGGAGGGGGACTCGAACCCCCACACCATTTCTGGCGTCAGGACCTAAACCTGGTGCGTCTACCAATTTCGCCATCCTCGCATCTTTTGCTTAAAAGTAATCCAGTATTTTACATCGCCTCAGAGTTGTATGACATAAGTTACTGAAAACCACCTATCTAAGCACCCAGTAATACGACAACTTGAGCCTCAATGGCCTCAGCTTGACCTAAGTATCCAAGGCCTTCGTTCGTTTTAGCCTTAATATTGATGCGCGCTTGATCAATCTGCATCAACTTGGATAAATGTCCGGTCATGAGAGGAATAAATTGGGCTAATTTAGGCGTTTGACAAATAATTGTTGCGTCAACGTTAATTACCCCAAAGCCCTCTTTTTTGACCATTTGCAGCACTTCTAACAGAAGATCAGAACTAATTGCACCAGCATATTGGGGATCGGTATCAGGAAAATGTCTACCGATGTCTCCCAAACCTAAGGCGCCTAGTAGGCTATCAATCAACGCATGAATTAATGCATCAGCATCCGAGTGACCTAACAATCCAACCTCGCTTGGAATGTGCACTCCACCCAAAATTAAGGCGCGGCCAACAACTAAACGATGTACGTCGTAGCCCTGCCCAATCCGTAGACTGTCATTTTTTAAAATTTTACGCATATACAAAAGATCCGCTGGATAAGTGATTTTAAAATTCTCGCTACTGCCCTCAACTAATAGTGGTTTCTGACCGAGATATTCAAAAGCACTCGCTTCGTCAGTGATCTCAAGCCCATTTTGAGATGCTTTAGTAAGTGCATCTTGTAAAGCTCCGATTCGAAACATTTGCGGGGTTTGAGCCTGCCATAAAGACTTTCTACTCAGAGTCTTGGCGATCCTAGAGGTGTTGTCCTGAGTATCGATCTTTATCGTATCAGCTACAGGTATTGCCAAAATACCCCCGCAAACTCCCGGTGAATCTTCGACCGCTTGAATCAATGCTTCGATCAGCTTCGGTTGAATTCCAGGACGAGCAGCGTCGTGCACTAAAACCCAATCGTCGGCAGAAATCCCGCTACTCTGCATTTCTTGCAGGGTATTTAAAACAGTATCTGCCCGGCTAGCTCCGCCAGTATTTACAAGGTTTAAGCGGGGTGATTGGACCATAAACTCTGACAATCCAACTGCCTGCAAACGATCGGGATTCTGGGGAGATAAACCAACCCAAATCGAGGTAATTTGCGGCATTGCGAAAAACGCTTTAATCGTATGCTGAATAACCGTCTTGCCATGAATCAATTGAAATTGTTTGGGGGTATTTGCGCCCATCCGCGACCCAAATCCGGCGCAGGGAATAAGAACATGATAAGGAAAGTGCGTAGGCGTATTCATATGGGTGATTTATTGCAACCTTACAATACTAAATCATTGATTCTATAATGTCTGCAATGTCTGATCCCGTAATTACTAAATCTAACCACTCTTTTCTAGCAAAGCCCTTTCCACCCCCTAAAGTGGGACAACGCTTTTCTTCTAATGATTTGGTGGGCTCCGCTGATGCTGGCCTCATTGCGCAACATGCTCAAATATACCGGCATCAGTTTTCTGTCATGGCAATTATTTGCAGTGAACCAGATACTGCAAACCGTTTAGCTCAAGAAATTTATTTATTTGATCCTAGCCTGCGAGTTCGTCTGCTACCTGATTGGGAAATATTGCCCTATGACCAATTTTCAGCACATCATGATTTGATTAGTGAGCGACTCAAAACCCTGCACGATCTCATGACGAATCAATGTGATATTGTCATTGCCCCGCTGAGTACAGTCATTCAACAAATTGCCCCGCCACAATTTTTAGCAGCGAACACTTTTTTCTTTAAGCAAGGTGAAGTAATTCATGAGAAAAGTCTACATATTCAATTACAACAGGGTGGATACGATCCAGTCAGTGCTGTTGTTCGTCCCGGTGAATATAGTATCCGTGGTGGCCTGATTGACTTATTTCCGATGGGCTGCGCACTCCCCTATCGAATCGATTTGTTTGGGGATGTGATCGATCAAATCAAGGTCTTTGACCCAGATACGCAACGCAGTCTCTATCCGGTGAAAGATATTCAACTTCTGCCAGGACACGAATTTCCTTTTGATGAAGAGTCGAGAAAAAATTTCCGCGGTAAGTGGCGAGAAATTTTTGATGGAAATCCTAGTAAGTGCCCTCTTTATAAAGATGTTGGACTGGGTATACCTGGCGCTGGTATTGAGTCCTATCTCCCCTTATTCTTTGATCAAACAGCCACGCTCTTTGATTACTTTCCACAATCAGAATTGCCCCCTTGGCTCTGGTTTATTGGCAATCAATCAGAGGCTATACAAAAATTTTGGAACGATGTCCAAGAGCGCTATCAATTCCTGCGCCATGACTCGGAACGGCCCC
Organism: Thermoflexus hugenholtzii JAD2; assembly: GCA_943325205.2. GTDB lineage: Bacteria > Pseudomonadota > Gammaproteobacteria > Burkholderiales > Burkholderiaceae > Polynucleobacter. The sequence continues at coordinate 17,435 of CALPOM020000026.1, forward strand.
TGCTTGAGCCAAATCAGCTATACCTTCAGGAAGAGTCCTACTTCACAAAAATTAAACCATTTGCACGCGTTTTTTTAGAATCCCAAGCCCATATCCCTACCCTTGAATTCGAATATCCCCCTGCAGTTCTAGTAAATCGTCGCGAAAAAGATCCGACAAAGTTATTACGCCATTTACTAGAAACAAGTAATTACCGCGTCTTAGTTTGTGCAGATAGTGCTGGCCGAAGGGAATCGATTAAACAGTTATTAGAAGACTCGCAATACATTGGTAATCAATCCAAAATCGAGCTTGCTTACCCCAGTTCAATTCCAGAATTCATTGCTAGTTCAGAAAAAATTGGTATGGTCGTGGCACCAATCTTTGATGGTTTTATCTCCCATACCGCAAAAATAATCTTCCTTACAGAGTCTGAAATATTTTCTAATGTTGCAGATCAACGTAAAGCTGGAAGAATTGGAAAAAAAGATCAAGTCACGAATATTGACCATCTCGTCAGGGACCTTTCAGAGCTTAATTTAAAGGATCCAGTGGTCCATTCGGAGCACGGTATTGGCCGTTATGAGGGGCTTATTATTCTGGATTTGGGCAGTGGTGAAGAAGAGTTTTTGCATTTACGCTATGCCAACAGTGCCAATTTATATGTCCCTGTCCAACAGCTCCATTTAATTTCTCGTTATGCTGGGTCTGATCCGGAAACTGCCCCGCTGCATAATTTGGGATCTGGCCAGTGGGAAAGAGCGAAGAAAAAAGCTGCTGAACAAATTCGTGATACCGCCGCTGAATTATTAGATATTTACGCCAAGCGCTCACTCAGAAAAGGCCATGCATTTGAGTACTCTGCCCATGATTATGAAGCCTTTGCAGATGGTTTTGGCTTTGAGGAGACCCCAGATCAGCAACAAGCTATCCTAGCTGTTCTGGAGGATATGACTAGCGGCAAACCAATGGATCGCCTCATTTGCGGAGACGTTGGTTTTGGTAAAACAGAAGTCGCTTTGCGGGCGAGTTTTGTGGCTGTGATGGGTGGCAAGCAGGTTGCTATCCTTGCGCCTACCACCCTTTTATCCGAGCAACATGCCAGTACTTGGCGAGATCGATTTGCTGATTGGCCCATTAAAGTAGTCGAAGTATCCCGTTTTAAATCTGCTAAAGAAATTGCCCTAGCCCTCAAGTCCCTTGAAAGTGGTGATGCTGACATTATTATTGGAACGCATAAACTACTCTCACCAAACATTCAATTTCAGCGTCTTGGATTAGTTATTATTGATGAGGAGCATCGCTTTGGAGTGCGGCAAAAGGAAAACTTTAAAGCCCTACGAGCAGAAGTTGACGTTCTCACCCTGACTGCAACGCCGATTCCGAGAACTCTAGGAATGGCTCTTGAAGGGCTAAGGGAGTTATCAGTGATTGCTACTGCCCCGCAAAAACGTCTCGCGATTAAAACCTTTGTGAGAAGAGAAGGCGACAGTGTCATTCGAGAGGCCGTTTTACGTGAAATCAAACGTGGTGGACAAGTCTATTTTTTACATAATGAAGTAGATACGATTGAAAATCGACGATCTTATCTCATGAAATTAATTCCTGAGGCGCGTATTGCAGTTGCCCACGGACAAATGCATGAACGTCTTTTAGAGTCCGTCATGCATGATTTTGTGGCTAAGCGCTGTAATGTTCTATTGTGCACTACGATTATCGAAACGGGTATTGACGTGCCTTCAGCCAATACGATCATCATGCACCGTGCAGATAAGTTTGGCTTAGCTCAATTACACCAACTGCGAGGACGGGTGGGGAGATCCCATCATCAAGCCTATGCATATTTATTAGTAGTAGATCCTGAAACACTCACCAAGCAGGCCCAACTCCGGCTAGATGCAATTCAGTCGATGGAAGAACTGGGGTCTGGCTTTTACCTAGCAATGCATGACCTAGAAATACGGGGAGCAGGAGAAGTCCTGGGCGATAAACAATCGGGTGATATCCACGAGATCGGTTTTCAGCTGTATACAGAAATGTTAAATAAAGCAGTTAAAGCGCTTAAAAGTGGGAAAGAGCCTGATTTATTAAGTCCAATGCATGCCATCACCGATATTAGTCTTGGCTGTCCTGCGCTTCTTCCCAATGCCTATTGTCCAGATGTGCATGAGCGCTTATCCCTTTACAAACGATTATCTAGTGCATCTTCCATCCAAGAAATCGATACTTTGCGGGCAGAATTGATCGATCGGTTTGGTGAACTGCCTAACCAGGGCTTGACCTTGTTAGAAAACCACCGGCTGCGCTTACAAATGGAAAAAATTGGTATTAAAAAAATTGAAGCCTCGCCAGCTGGAATCCGGATCCAATTTATACCCAACCCACCGATCAATTCTCTCAAAATTATTCAATTAATCCAAAAAGATCGATATACCGAATTATCTGGTCCGGATCGTATCAAAATATCTCCAGCAACGCATCAAAGCTTTGTCGAATTGCCACAACGTATTGAGGCCATTAAACGTTTTATAGCTTATATCAATGCTGATTGATTAAAATATTTTTATGAGAATCTTTCTTTTACACCTGACCCAAGTACCTCCAGAACTCATTACGCAAATATCGCCAGTTCAGGCAATGAGTAATACTATCTGGCATTCGGCAAAATCTGTTGAATTACATACTCTGACCAAGATCCAGAATGATCAAAGAATTACCTTACGCAACCTAGCAAACAAATTTCAAGTGGATTGCATTTTCCTAAAAGATGATTTTGATATTCACCAGGTCAAACTCTTAGCCTTTGATATGGATTCAACCCTCATCGATATTGAGTGCATCGATGAAATCGCTCGGCAAGTTGGCAAATCTCAAGAGGTCTCTGCTATTACAGAAGCTACCATGCGCGGTGCAATCACGGATTTTTCAGTGAGCTTAAAAAAGCGCGTACAAATTTTAGCCGGTACGCCAGAATCTGCCATGCAAACAGTCTATGAGCAACGCTTAGCACTCAATTTAGGCGCTGAAAATCTTCTGATTGAAGCTAAAAAACATGCTTGGCAAACCCTTCTTGTTTCAGGTGGATTTACATTTTTTACCGACCGAATTAAAGCCCGCTTGCAAATTGATCATGCTTACTCAAATACCTTAGAAATCCAGGATCAAACAATTACAGGCAAAATCCTTGGCCCCATTGTCGATGGTCAAGCTAAAGCAAATTTTTTACAACATCATGCACATGCACTAGGTATCCAAACAAACCAGACGATTGTCCTTGGTGATGGCTCAAATGATTTACCCATGATGGGTCTAGCTGGACTTTCCATCGGATATCGAGCAAAACCAGTTGTGCAAGAAAAAGCCGACGGATCTTTCAATCACGTCGGCTTAGATGGGCTTATGGGGCTTTTTGGCTAGTTTTTTAAAATTATAATCTTTCAAAGATTACAGCTATACCCTGCCCACCACCAATGCACATTGTCACGAGAGCATATTTCCCTTGTGAGCGATGTAACTCGTAAATTGCTTTTGTAGCAATCGCTGCGCCTGAGGCACCAATTGGATGACCCAGAGCAATCGCACCCCCATTCACATTCGTTTTGGATAAATCTAAGCCCAAAGCTTTGGCAACGGTTAGAGACTGGACCGCAAATGCCTCATTGGACTCAACCACATCCATGTGTGCGACTGTTAAACCAGCCCGGCTAAGTGCTAACTTAGATGCCGGAATCGGACCTTCCCCCATAACCTCATTGGGAACACCTGCAACGGCGTAGGATACGAGACGAGCAAGGGGTTTTTGCCCTGAGCGTTCTGCGGCTTGTGCAGATGCCAAAACAAAAAAGGCTGCACCATCATTGATCGAAGAGGCATTACCAGCGGTCACTGTGCCATTTTCTTTTAAAAATACAGGTTTGAGTTTGGATAAACTTTCTGCTGTTGTTTCTGCTTTGACGCCCTCATCGGTATCAAACACAACCTCCCCTTTACGCGTTTTAATCGTAATTGGAGCAATTTGTGTTTTAAATCTTCCTTCAGCAATTGCCTTGGCTGCCTTTTGATGCGATAAGGCCGCAAAAGCATCTTGCTCTTCCCGACTGATATGCCATTTTTTTGCTAAATTTTCAGCGGTAATGCCCATATGCCCGACACCAAATGGATCGGTTAGGGCACTGACCATCATGTCGATTAACTTCGTATCACCCATTCTGGCGCCTGTGCGCATGGCTGGAGAGCCGTACAGGCCACGTGACATTACCTCAACACCGCCACCGATGGCGTAGTCGCAATCACCGAGCATAATCTGCTGAGCAGAAGTCACAATCCCCTGCAAACCAGAACTACATAAACGATTGACTGCCATCGCAACGGAGTCCATGGATAAACCAGCCTGAATCGAAGCAACCCTAGCTACATAAGGATATCGCGCCTCAGTAGGAATGCAGTTACCAACAGTTACATAGTTAATTGCATGCGGGTCAACACCCGATCGCTCGACGGCTACTTGCATGACCGTGCCAGCTAGTTCAGAAGGCTCGATAGAACTGAGGGCACCACTGTAAGAACCAATTGCAGACCGAACAGCACTGAGAACAACCACGTCTTGAGTCATAAATTCCCCCTAATTAATAATAAAATAGCAAACTTGTTATCTAGATTCTAACAATCAAATCATGCCCTCTAGTTGACAGAACAGTTGCCCGAATTAAATCGCCAACGCGATATCTTTTTGAAGGGCGATCAACGGGTTCAATATAAACCACGCCATCAATTTCTGGTGCATCGGCATAGGA
>CALPOM020000027.1 GCA_943325205.2 Thermoflexus hugenholtzii JAD2
AATATATTGTTGGTCTTAAAAATTTCGAAGTCATTACGCAATATAACCGTAGCTTCTTTTACGCAATGGCAGTATTAGATTTTGCTAAAGCTATCTCCGCAGTGATTTCCCCAACAAACTTTGCTGGAGCACAACCACAACCAATCAAGCCTAAAAAATCCAAGAAATAAAGACGGGATTAAGCTGGAAAAATACCCGTAGATAAATAGCGATCACCGCGATCACAAACGATAAAAACAATCGTTGCATTTTCAATCCGCTGCGCAATCCGCAAGGCAACTACTAAAGTGCCCGCTGCACTGACCCCACAAAATATACCCTCTTCTTGTGCCATGCGGCGACACATGTCTTCTGCTTCTATTTGAGAGACATGTTCTATAGAATCAACCCGTGTTGCATCATAAATTTTAGGTAAATAGTCTGGCGCCCATTTTCGAATTCCTGGAATTTGAGAGCCATCCTCTGGCTGTACGCCAATGACCTGAATTCGGGGATTATGCTCTTTCAAAAAAGTGGATACCCCTGTAATCGTTCCCGTGGTCCCCATCGAAGATACAAAATGAGTCACTTGCCCATGGGTATCTCGCCATATCTCTGGTCCTGTCCCTTCGATATGGGCTAAAGGATTGTCGTAATTCGAAAATTGGTCTAGGATTAATCCTTTACCTTCTTTTTGTAATTGCAAGGCATAGTCGCGGGCGTATTCCATACCGCCAGATGCGGGAGTGAGCATTAATTGCGCCCCGTAAGCAGTCATACTTTGACGCCGCTCAATACTTTGATTTTCCGGCATCACTAAAATCATCTTATAACCCAAAATGGCAGCTGCCATCGCTAAGGCAATACCCGTATTACCACTCGTCGCCTCAATTAAGGTGTCACCTGGCTTGATCTGACCCCGCTCTTGCGCTCTTCGGAACATCGAAATCGCTGGTCGATCCTTGACCGAACCTGCTGGATTATTACCCTCTAACTTGCCTAGAATAATATTATTACGAACAGTGTTCCCCTCACCTGGAATACGCTGTAACCGGATCAAAGGGGTATTACCAATAATGTCAGCAATCGTCGGATAAAAAATATTAGAATTCGTCATCTAGGTTTACTCTTTATAGTGAAGTCTGCACGATATAGTGAGGGCGGCACAAAACTGCGAATTGATTTATTCATACTTAGTATCTAAACATCATAACTAAAAAAGGCAGAATGCTGAGGTCTATTTTATACACCTACTCACATCCTGCCTAAAGTGCCTACCAATTTATTTTAAAAATTCATCCTCCCCTACTAAGTCATTAATCCCTAGACCGGGAGCGAACCGACCTCGAAGCAGGAGGAGCTTCTGGGAGTTCAAAAGTAATCCCCGAGTCAGTTATTTTGACAATTGTCTTCATGCCAATACCTTTTACACGGCTACTTAAGTCCTCTGGACTTTGAAAAGCCCCACGCTTTTCTCGCTCAGCAATAATCGCCCGAGCTTTTGCAGGACCAACGCCCTTTACATTTTGTAAAACCTCCTGCGTCGCTGAATTAATACTTACGGCAAAAACAGGTGACTGAAATAATAAAGCCCCACTGATAGCCAAAGCTAATAAACCTTTCGTTAAACTACTACCCTTCAAACCAATTCTTGAAAACCGCATAAATCCTCCATAATAAAAAGTTCATAGCAAATGCTATGAACTGTCCATAACGGAAGGAATTAAAGTATGTTGACGGGCGTTGTCTAAATCAGGCTTGGACTGCCAGAAAGTCTGTGTTATCTGATAACCACTGCATGTATTTTCCTACACCTTCTTCTACAGTGTGAAATGGCTGTGCATAGCCAACTGCTCTTAAACGCTCTAAACTGGCTTGCGTAAAAGATTGATACTTACCCTTTAAAGCCTCAGGAAAATCGATATACCGAATTGCCCCCTGGGAAACAAGCTGCGCAACGCTTTGATCCCGATAATCCACAGTTCCAATGCCGCCAAGCCCATTAATGACTGAACTTGCTACATCATTAAAAGTTTGTGCGCGGCCACTACCCAAGTTAAAAATTCCGCTAAGTTCAGGGCGGTCTAAAAAAAATAGATTCACCTGCACGACGTCATCAATATAAACAAAGTCACGCTTTTGCTCACCCGCTTCATAACCATCATAGCCACCAAATAACTGCACCGCACCTGACTGCTTATATTGATGAAAATGATGAAAGGCAACTGAGGCCATCCGACCTTTATGTGATTCCTTAGGTCCATATACATTGAAATAGCGAAAACCAACCACCTGGCTAGTCAGTGATTTTTCTGCCAAACGTCGGCGTAGTACTTGGTCAAATAAAAACTTCGAATATCCGTAAATATTGAGAGGCTTTTCATAGGCACGGTCTTCACTAAACACTTGGGAACCACCATAAGTTGCAGCGGAAGATGCATACAGTAATGGAACTTTTTGCGCAGTACAAATATCCAACACATCACAGGTATAACGAAAGTTATTGGCCATCATAAAGCGCCCATCCATCTCCATCGTGTCAGAGCAAGCACCTTCATGCAATACCCCAGCAATCTGCCCTAAAAAACCACCTCGGAACTTCGCCAAAAACTCGTCTTGATCCAAGTAATCTGTGATCTCTAAATCGACTAAATTACGATACTTGTGGCAATCGCGTAATTGATCTACAACAATAATATCTTTTTCACCACGCGCGTTCAAAGCTGCCACGAGATTGGCTCCTACAAAACCAGCAGCACCAGTCACAATATATCTCATAACAATTCTTCCCAAGAAACGGTTGCAGTGCCTAGCTTTCCAACTACAATACCGCCAGCACGATTAGCAAGGGCCATAGCACGGTGCGCATCCCACCCCGAGGCTAGCGCAACCGCTAGAGTACTAATCACAGTGTCACCAGCTCCTGAGACATCAAAAACCTCCCTCGCCTGCGCCGATACGTGTGTTACCCCGCCTTGTTCAAAAAGGGACATACCCTCTTCAGATCGAGTTAATAAAATCGCTCCTACATCTAAAGCAACTCTTAAATCTTCCACCTTACGCGCTAAATCATCTTCGTTTTGCCATCTTCCAATGACTTGCCTTAGCTCACTCCGATTGGGAGTGATGATGTTCGCCCGACGATACTTACTGTAGTCACTGCCCTTAGGGTCTACTAAAACAATCTTACCAGCAAGCCTAGCAAGCTCAATCATTTGACTGATATGCTTTAATGCACCCTTACCATAGTCCGAAAAAATAACCGCTTGTACCCGCGGTAATACTTCTTCAAAACTCGCTAATTTTGCAGCTAACACCTGCTGATCGGGCTCTTGTTCAAAGTCTAAGCGGATTAATTGCTGTTGCCTTGCTACTACCCGTAACTTCACAATCGTGGGCACACTGGAGTCAATTTGCAACAGACTATCGATACCGTCTTGATTTAATAAATGTCCTACTTGTCGCCCTGATTCGTCATCCCCAACTAATCCGAGTAAAGCTACTTTTGCGCCTAATGAGGCAGCATTCCTAGCCACGTTTGCAGCACCTCCCAGGCGCTCATCCACACGATTAATCTGAACAATAGGCACAGGCGCTTCAGGCGAAATACGCTGCGTATCACCGAACCAATATCGATCCAACATCACGTCGCCTACAACTAAAATAGACGTCGCACGAAACAACTCGATATCGCTCTTTTGTAACTGAATGGTATTCATTGTTTTACTCTGCATGCAGCCACCTAGTTATGACGACCAATCCCGTAATAAGTAAATCCTAGCTCAGTTAATGCGTGCGGCTCAAATAAATTCCGACCGTCAAAAATAATCGGATTTTTTAACTGTTTTTTTAATACGTCAAAGTCTGGGCTTCGAAAAGCTTTCCACTCCGTCGCTATAATTAATGCATCAGCGCCTACTGTAGCATCCATCGGCTTATCAACCATGGTAATCTTTGATAATAAATGGGCTGATTCTTGAAAATCAAGTTCCAAAGCTTTTATGGCCTCTGGGGTTGCAACTGGGTCAAATGCGACGACTCGCGCACCCCGGCGGACTAACTCCTGAATAATGACTCGACTTGGCGCCTCTCGCATATCATCCGTATTCGGCTTAAAGGCTAAACCCCATAAAGCAAATTGATGATTACTCAAATCCTCACCAAAGCGCTTCACAATTTTTTTAATTAAGACCTTCTTCTGATCTTGATTGACGGACTCGACCGCCTGCAAGATTTGCAAGTCTAAATGGAACTCCTGAGCAGTCCTGGATAAAGCTTGCACGTCTTTTGGAAAACAAGACCCACCATAACCAGTCCCAGCATATAAAAATCCATACCCAATCCGAGAGTCCGAACCAATTCCCTGCCGGACCGCTTCTATATCAGCACCAACCATATCGGCTAAATTGGCTAACTCATTCATGAAAGAAATCCGGGTTGCTAACATCGCATTCGCGGCATACTTGGTTAATTCAGCACTCTTCACGTCCATATAAAAGGTTCGCTCGTGATGACGATTAAAAGGGGCATATAACTTTTTCATCATCGCCTTAGCCTTTTGGCCTGCAGCATCATCCGCCGTACCAAGCACAATCCGGTCTGGGCGCATGAAGTCCTCAACCGCTGCACCTTCTTTCAAAAACTCTGGATTCGATACAACTGAAAACGATAACTCAGCTACCCCACGTCTAGTCAACTCTGCCAAGATCACATCTTTAACCTGCTGCGCGGTACCCACCGGAACAGTCGATTTATCAATCACTACCTTAAAGCCGTTCATATACTTCGCAATATTCTTCGCTGCAGCCAATACATACTGTAAATCCGCAGAGCCATCTTCGTCTGGGGGTGTGCCAACTGCAATATATTGCAGTTCACCATGCTCAACACTCGCTTGGACATCAGTAGAAAATTGCAAACGACCTGCCTCAATATTGCGAGCAATCATTTCTTTTAAACCTGGTTCGTAAATCGGTACTCCACCTTGATTTAAGATGGCTATTTTTTGGGTGTCAACATCCAAACAAAAGACCTCATTACCAAGTTCAGCTAAACATGCGCCAGTCACTAAACCAACATAACCACTTCCAATAATTGTGACTTTCAAAAATCTCTCCTAACTTTTACAACCAATAAAATATTCCACACGACCAAGCGTTCATGAACATCGCTTAAAGCCCAGCCAATCCCTCGCCTCTTTTGGGGGAGTATACATCCCAATGATTACAACCTGGACACTGCCAGTAAAACCGCTTTGCCCGAAAACCACAACTACTACAGGTATATCTCGCTAGACTACTAGTGCGTTTTTTGAGTAAGTCAACCGAGGCCTTTAAGTCCGTTGCCGATGATTGTGCTTCCCGTGCAATAGCTAATTCATATTGCGCTTCAAAGCGCTTGGCGAGCACTGTTAGTGTTGGCGTCTTTAATAAAACTTGGGACATGAGCAGTTCAGCAGATTCTGCTCCTTGAAGCCTCAAAACGTGTTTATAAACAATATCGAGTAATTCGCCCCAACCATGCTCAGGTAACTGTGCAACTAAGCGTTCAAGTCCAACAAACTCCTGTCCTAACTCTTGGTGAGCCAAAATCCATTGATCAGCGACTAAATGTAAAAACGCCGGGTATTTTTCTTCAATTAACTTCCAAGTAGTAATCGCCTCTTTGGGACGTTGTCCTAAAATATATACTTCACCCCGTAAAATCGTGGCTCGGATATGCTCAGGTACTGCGATGAAAGCATGATCTAAGGCCAGATGACTGGCAACCAAGTCTTGCCTTCGCATCGCCTCAAGAGCAATTTCACAATCAAATTGCGCAATCTGATCTTGGTAATCCTTTTTCTCTAGTTGAGCTAATTCAGAGGCCGCGATGATCGCTTTACGCCAGTCTTTTTCGATCTGATACATTTCAAGCAGAGCAACTTTAGCAGGAATCAAATATCGGCCATCACCTACTTGATTTAAGCTTGCTTCGGCACGATCTAACATGCCTGCTCGTAAAAAATCACGGCCTAATTCATACCCAGCGTGGGCGCGATCACGCGCTGCAATGTCATCCCGACCTACTAAGTGTTGGTGTACCCGAATCGCTCGCTCGGTCTCCCCGCGTCGACGAAATAAACTTCCTAAAGCAAAATGGAGCTCTGTGGTTTCAGGGTCTAATTTAGCAACCTCGACTAAGGCATCAATCGCTTTATCTGGTTGCTCATTGAGTAGTAAGTTCAGGCCTCTAAAAGTCGATCTTTGCTTTTTTTGTTGCGCAACATCGTCCTCCATATCCTCTAGGCGCTTTTCCCAACGCGCAGCTAACCAGCCTAGGCCAAATACAATAGGCAATACACCCAACCATTGAACCTCAATTTCCATCTTTACTGTGCCTTACGAACGAAGCGATAAAAGGCCAGACCAGCTAGCAATAAGCCTAATAAAAAAGCGCCAAGTAATGGAATGATCAATGGAACTTGTAAGGATTGCCCTACAAACCAGTTGAATTCTACTGAATGAGAATTCAGTAAGGCCATCATGAAAAATAATACAAAAAAACCAATCCGACTAGCAATCAGTAGGAATCGCCAAACTAGATGCAAAATCGGCATCATTCACTTTGGCCATCTTTAACCGGCTTCGCCTTATAGTCAACCCGCTCCCGAAGTTCTTTCCCAGGTTTAAAATGAGGTACCTTTTTTTCTGGTATTAATACCTGTTCCCCAGACTTCGGATTACGACCAACCCGCGCAGGTCGCTGATGCAACACAAAGCTACCAACACCTCGAAGCTCAATTCGCTTACCCTTTGACAAAGAACCCGTCATGGTGTCAAGCAAAGTTTTAACCGCTAACTCAACATCCTTTGGCAATAGCTGAGGAAACTGCTCAGCCAATAAATCAACTAACTCCGATCTAGTAATAGATGTCTCTACTGACTGAGATGTAGGTGTCGAAGAAGCAGAGTCTGTCATACGTTTAGTCCTGAATAAAAACAACATCACTGCCTAAAGGCAGTGATGTGTTAGCTGATTACCCTTGATTATCGAATTTTGCTTTTAACAAGGCACCTAAATTCGTTGTCCCTGAACTAGCATCATTTTGTAACTTACTCATAGCCTGCTGCTGATCAGCGCTATCTTTGGCTTTAATCGACAAATTAATACTGCGTGATTTACGGTCAACATTAATGATCATCGCAGAAATCGAGTCACCCTCTTTTAATATATTACGCGCATCCTCAACACGATCCGTTGAAATTTCAGACGCCCGAATATACGCCTCGACTTCGTCTGCCAAATGCACAGTCGCACCCTTAGCATCGACAGTTTTAATCGTACCTGTAACTAGCGCACCCTTGTCGTTCGCTGCTGTGTAGTTATTAAATGGATCGCCGGAGAGCTGCTTAATTCCTAAAGAAATCCGCTCTTTTTCCACATCAATAGCAAGAACAACTGTATCAATCTCATCACCTTTCTTGAACTTCTTCACAGCTTCTTCGCCAGCTTCATTCCAAGAAATATCTGACAAATGCACCAACCCATCAATGCCGCCGTCCAGTCCAATAAAGACACCAAAGTCAGTAATCGACTTGATTGCACCAGATAATTTATCGCCTTTATTATGGGTTCTAGCAAATTCATCCCAAGGATTCGTCTTGCACTGCTTCATTCCAAGACTAATGCGACGCTTGTCTTCGTCAATATCTAAAACCATGACTTCAACATCTAAACCTAATTGCACCGCTTTACCAGGAGCGATATTTTTGTTGGTCCAGTCCATCTCAGAAACGTGCACTAAACCTTCAATACCCGACTCGATCTCAACAAACGCACCGTAATCAGTTAAGTTTGTGACTTTTCCAAATAAACGCGTATTGGGTGGATAACGTCTGCCAATACCAACCCAAGGATCATCACCTAATTGCTTGATACCTAAAGAAACACGGTTTTTGTCTTGGTCGTAACGTAGAATTTTTGCCGTTACTTCTTGTCCAACAGTGAGAACCTCACTCGGGTGTCTCACGCGACGCCAAGCTAAGTCAGTGATGTGTAACAAACCATCAATCCCACCTAAATCAACAAACGCTCCGTAATCAGTAATGTTCTTGATAATCCCTTGAACAACAGTACCTTCTTTGAGGTTTTCCATTAACTTCTGACGCTCTTCTCCTTGACTTGCCTCAACCACTGCTCGTCTAGATAAAACAACGTTATTTCTTTTACGGTCTAATTTAATGACCTTAAAGTCCATCGTCTTACCTTCAAATGGCGATGTATCTTTAATGGGGCGAGTATCCAATAAGGATCCAGGTAAAAAAGCCCGGATGCCATTCACCATAACAGTCAGACCACCTTTAACCTTACCAGTAACGGCTCCAGTAACGATCTCTCCTTGTTCTAGAGCTTTTTCTAGATTCATCCAAGAAGCGAGACGCTTGGCCTTGTCACGGGATAATATCGTGTCACCGTAACCATTTTCTAAGGCGTCAATCGCCACAGAAACAAAATCACCCGGTTGAACGTCTATTTCACCTTGGTCATTATGGAATTCTTCCACGGGAATAAATGCTTCAGACTTTAAGCCTGCATTTACGACTACAAAATTATGGTCAATACGGACCACTTCAGCAGAGATCACCTGCCCAGTTTTCATATTGGATCGGGCTAGAGACTCTTCAAATAGGGCTGCAAAAGATTCGGACATGAATTTCACTTATCTGGTTGGCATTGCCAACGGGTTAGGTTGTAAATCCCTTGTTGTGGCACATTATTGAACCTAAAATAGGCGCGCCAGAATTCAAAAAGGGGCTTTTAATACATCTTTAATACTTGTTACCGCTTTAATACTTGTTACCGCTTTAATACTTGTGTTAATACTTGTGTTGCTACTATCAACTTACTGCACTGACTTATTGCGCCAACGTATACCAAGTTAAGATAGTTTGAACTGCCTGTTCTATACCCATCTCGCTCGTGTCAAGCAAAAAAGCATCTGCCGTTTTTATTAGAGGAGCTGTTTGGCGCGATGTATCTAAGCCATCCCGATCTACTAAATCTTTCGTCAGAACATCTATATTAGCAGAAATTCCTTTGGATATCAATTGTTTATGTCTTCTTTGTGCACGAATTTCCACATGCGCTGTTAAAAACACCTTTAACTTCGCCTGCGGGAAGATTACCGTAGACATATCCCGGCCATCAGCGACTAATCCCGGAGCCTGTAAAAAACTCCGCTGCAAGGCAAATAAAGCCTGCCTTACTAAAGGTTGTGCGCCCACCGCGGACGCTCTCTTACCCATTTCTTCAGTCCGAATCGCCGCACTAACCTCTTGTCCATCTAAGTAAATCAGATCTGTATCAAAACGAATCTGTAATCGGCTCGTCGCCGCACCCAACCGAATACCATCAGTTAAATCAATACCTTGCCAAAGACTAGCTAAGCCAACCAAGCGATATAAAGCCCCGCTATCTAAGTAATGAAACCCCAAATGCTTAGCAACTAGTTGAGCAACTGACCCCTTGCCTGAAGCAGAAGGGCCATCAATAGCAATAACCGGCAAATGGTGATGATCAAGCAAGTCTTGCCTATCGAAAACCACTATTGCTCCTGCGTAGGTGATTGCCCAATTAAGGCTAAGAATTCTGAAAAATAATTTGGGAAAGTCTTGCCAACACAATCTGGATCATTAATTAAAACCGGCAATGGCCCAAAAGCCGCTAAGGAAAAACACATTGCCATACGGTGATCGTCATACGTATCTACCCCAGCAACAGGGGATTGCCACTCCGTTGGAGCTTGCACAACTATAAAATCATCTCCCGACTCGACTAGCGCGCCAAATTTACGTAATTCAGTTTGCATCGCTAGGATACGATCCGTCTCTTTTACTTTCCAACTGGCAATCCCAGTTAAACGCGTTTTACCACGGGCAAAAAGGCCCAATACAGCCAAGGTCATCGCCGCATCTGGAATAGCCGTGCAATCTAAATCAATGCCCTGCAATTGGCCATCGGGATGATCAATCCCACGGACCTCAATCCAATCATTACCTTGCGAAATATTCGCACCCATCATGGATAAAGCCTTGGCAAAAGCCATATCCCCTTGAATACTATCTCGGCCCACTCCTCGCAAAGTCAATGGACCTCCTCCCAGGGCACCTGCTGCTAAAAAATAAGATGCCGAGGAAGCGTCACCTTCAACCCAATAATCTCCCGGTGAGACATAGGGACTGATCATCCCCGGAGCAAGCGGGGGAATAGTAAAAGTTTGCCAGGCGTCGTTCTTTACTTCTACTCCAAAATGCTGCAATAGATTCAATGTAATGTCTATATATGGTTTGGAAATAAGCTCGCCGACTACTGTAATCTGGATCGGCTTTGTCGAACGCGTTAATGGTAATGCCATCAATAAGGCTGTCAAAAACTGACTCGACACATCTCCGCGCACCCGCACCGGCTCCTCTACCTGAATTTCTCCCCGATGAATTTGAATCGGCGGATAACCCTCCTGACCGAGATAATCAATGCGGGCCCCAATCGCTAACAAACCATCCACCAAATCTTTAATCGGACGCTCATGCATGCGAGCCACACCATGCAAATAGTACTCACCACCCAAAATCGCAAGAGCAGCAGTCAGCGGCCGAATCGCCGTGCCAGCATTACCCATCATTAAATCAGCCTGCGATTGCAGAAAAGTGCCGCCACCACCTGCAACGATAAGAACCTCATTCTGAACATCGAAGCTCTTTGAGAGATGCGTATGTAATTGCACTCCTAAACGTTCGAGTGCCATACGCATTACCCGGGTATCATCAGCATCTAATAAGCCATGTAACCGAGTCGAACCTTGCGCAAGAGCACTTAACAATAAAACTCGATTCGAAATACTTTTAGACCCGGGCAAAATAACTTCTCCACGGGCAACTTTGGTAGGTAATAATTGTATTAACTTGCCCGACATTGCTAAGCCTGCCAGCGATTACGAGAAATACTAGCAAGCGTAAATAACTGCTCAAGTGTGACGCGATCTTCAGCCACAATGGACTCTTTCAAATGACTAACAATCTGTAAATATGTGTCTAATTCTTGCAAAATAGCGGTTCGATTTGCTAGGGTGATGTCGCACCACATTTCTGGACTAGAGGCAGCAATTCGCGTAAAGTCTCTAAAGCCTGCTCCTGCATGCGTAAATTTTTTATCGGCATCATCTGCATTGGCAACTTGTAACATCAATGCATAAGAAAGCAAATGCGGCAAATGAGAAACTGTCGCAAAAATATGATCGTGCTCTAGCGCTGACATCTTAAAAATTAATGATCCTAAACGATGCCAAAACTCTTCTATCACGTTGATAAAGTCAAGCCGATTCTCTGGGATTGGACAAATCATGACTTGTCGATCTACAAATAAATCCTTGCGCGCAGCTAATGCACCGTGCTGTGCACCACCAGCAATTGGATGACAAGCCACGAATTGATTAACCCGCTCACCAAGTGCGGCTTTAGCTGAGGCAATCACATCAGACTTGGTACTGCCAACATCAATCACAACAGTCTGCTCACGAAGGTGTGGCAAAATTTGCTCAAGCATAGCCTGCGTCTGCGCTACTGGTACAGATAAAATAATTAAATCAGACTGGGCACATAATGTGGCCAGTTCAACAACCTCATC
This sequence comes from Thermoflexus hugenholtzii JAD2, assembly GCA_943325205.2. GTDB lineage: Bacteria > Pseudomonadota > Gammaproteobacteria > Burkholderiales > Burkholderiaceae > Polynucleobacter. The sequence continues at coordinate 11,644 of CALPOM020000027.1, forward strand.
AATCGCACCGATTTGCTTGGCTTGATCAAGATTTTTTTGGGTTCGCCCAAAGCCAATAACCCGCTCGACCAGCCCCCCACTTTTCATGGCTAAACCTAATGAACCGCCAATCAAACCAACACCAATTAAACCAGCAGTGCGAAACATGGCAGATTTAGCAGAAGTCAACGAAGTGGTATTCGACAAAGTAAACTTTCGTGGTTTTTTATTTGTATTTGATAATGGATGTTTGATAATTTACATGGCATTACGAATGCGGATGAAGTGGCGCTAAAGATTTTTCAAGAGCACTTAAAAATGCCGCGTTTTCTGCAGGCAATCCAATGGAAACCCGCAACCATTTTGGTAAGCCATAATTAGCTACAGGCCGAACAATCACCCCTTGCTTTAATAAGGCTAAATTGACTCGGGCTCCAGCTCCATCATCTGCGCCAACTTGCACCAAGATAAAGTTACCAGAGGATGGTAAATAGTGCAGCCCCATCTGGGTAAATGCTGAGGTTAATTGCTGATACCCCTGCCGATTCAAAGTAGCTCCTTGATCTAAAAATTCCTGATCAAACAGCGCTGCAATGGCAGCAGCCTGCGCTAATGTGTTGACATTAAAGGGTTGCCGAATGCGGTTTAGTAAATCAGTTAACTCTGGCTGTGCCACACTATAGCCAAGCCGTAGACCAGCCAAACCATAGGCTTTTGAAAAGCTTCTAGAAACAAGTAAATGAGGATACTGGCGAACCATCGCAATCGCATCATACTGCTGCTCAGCAGGTAAGTATTCGTTATAAGCTTCGTCTAAAACGACGACTATATGCTGGGGAACTGCTCCTAAAAAATTAGCAATTTCATGGCCAGTTAAAAAACTACCCGTTGGATTATTCGGGTTGGCCACAAAAATTAATTTCGTCTTTGACGTAATGGCAGCTAACATACCACTTAAATCATGCCCAAGATCTGTTGGCTTAGCATTAATCTCAACGGCTTGAGCGCCAACAGCTTGGGTTGCTAAAGGATATACGGCAAAAGCATGCTTCGAAAAAATAACCTCGTCACCACCCTGCGCAACTGCCCGAGTAGTTAACTCTAAAATATCGTTACTACCATTACCCAAAGTTAACCAATCACTTGGTACATGGATTTTTCGACTAATCGCTGCTTTTAATTCAAAGCCATTTGAGTCGGGATAGCGGCCTAGATCAGCTATCGCCTGAGCCATCGCCCGCTTTGCAGACTCTGGAATACCCAAAGGATTCTCATTGGACGCGAGCTTAATAATCTGGTCCTCAACTAAACCAAATTCCCGCGCAACTTCACTGATTGGTCGACCCCCAACGTATGGTGCTATCGCCTTGACTTGATCTAAGCCAATAGCTGGAGTCTTATTTTGGTTCGTCATAAAACCTCTTCCATGAATTCTAAATCTTACTCTTTGGATAAGACCCAACGCATTTATAAAAAGCCGCCATACTCCTTAATTCTTGTAAGGCACTGGCAATATGCACTTCTGACTGGTGCCCCTCAATATCAATATAAAAGTGATACTCCCAAGTGCCCCTGCGAGCTGGTCTAGATTCAAGCCGCGTCATCGAAACACCATATTTAGCAAGCGGCGCGAGTAATTGATATACAGCACCAGGCTCATTTGCCACCGATAAAATCAATGAGGTCTGGTCATGTCCACTCGGCGCACAAGCGTGCTGGCCAATCACCACGAATCGTGTACGATTATGCACATCATCTTGAATTGCAGCATGCACAACTTGTAAACCATAATGCTTAGCAGCGCCTAAACTAGCAATCGCTGCCAACTCAGGATCGACTGAGGCTAATTTAGCTGCCTGCGCATTACTACTAACTGCCTGCCTTTGCAAATGCGGCGCATGAACGTTTAACCACTCTTGGCATTGGGCTAATGCTTGCGCATGGGCAAGAACCTGCTTGACTTGCGATAAATCTGTCGAAACGGATAAGAGCGCATGCTCAATCGGAATAGAAATCTCCCCACTAATAATCAAATTGGTATCTAACAATAAATCTAAGGTTCTGGATATCGCCCCCTCTGAAGAGTTCTCAATCGGAACCACTCCATAAGTAGCCCGCCCCGCCTGCACCGATCGAAAAACATCATCCAAACTATGACAGTCCATCAGTTCAATCGAATGACCAAAAAATTGTAAAGTGGCATCTTCAGAAAAAGTTCCAGCAGGACCTAAATAAGCGACTGTAAGCTGCTCTTCGATGGCTCTACAGGCAGACATGATTTCTAACCAAATTGCTTGTAAGCCATGATTCTTGAGAGGTCCGGGATTGATTTGAGCAATCTTTTCTAAAATCTGCCGCTCACGTTCTGGCCGAAATACCGCCGATCCAAAGTCCTGCTTAACATGACCAACCTCAAGAGCAAGACCTGCCCGCCGACTTAATAACTCGATTAATTGCCGATCTACTTCATCAATCTTGATTCGTAATGGGGCCAAACGCAGTTCTTCTTGACGCAGTTCTTCTTGACGCTGCTTTTCCTGATTATCTTTTGTCATGCAGCACGCCTTTCAAATTCCTCCATAAAAGCGACTAACTGCTCTACGCCCGCAAGCGGCATCGCATTGTAAATACTTGCCCTTAAGCCGCCTGCACTTTTATGCCCCTTTAACCCTAATAAACCAGCAGCCTGGGACTCAGCTAAAAAACGCTCTTGCAAAGATTCATCTTGAAGATAAAAAGTGACATTCATCCGCGAGCGATATCGACGATCTACCCGGGCATCATACAAAGAACTTTTATCTAATAAATCATATAAAAGCTGCGATTTTTTTTGATTGATTAATTCTATTGCAGCAACTCCACCTTGCTGTTTGATCCACTCAAAAACTTGACCAGCAAAATAAATATTAAATGTCGGTGGCGTATTAATCATTGAATCAGTCTCGGCCTGCACTTGCCAATCCCAAATGGTCGGAGTAAGCGGCATCGCATGCCCGATTAAATCTTTTCGAACAATCACAATTGTGAGGCCAGCAGGACCAATATTTTTTTGAATCCCACCAAATAGAACCCCATATTTAGAAATATCCATCACCCGTGAAAGCATATGGCTAGAGATATCAGCAACTAAGGGGACATCACCGACGTTCGGCGGTTCATCAAACTCAACGCCACCAACAGTTTCATTACTACAAATATGCACGTATGCAGAATCTGCTGATAATTGCCAAGAATTTCTCTGCGGAACAGTTGTATATTGCTGGGCAGAACTCGTTGCCGCTAACCGGGCATTACCATATTTACCGGCTTCCTTAATCGACTTAGCAGACCAGACACCAGTCACAACAAAATCAGCCTGCGGATCTTTTTTAGCTAATCCCATTAAATTCATCGGTATAGCAGCGTTCATCCCCATTGCCCCACCCGGCAATAAAAGAATTTGATAGTTGCTAGGAACTTGCATTAAATCCGTCAGATCTGCTATGGCTTTTTGATAACAGGCCATGAATGCTTTACTGCGGTGACTGACTTCCATGACACCTGCTCCAAGGCCTTGCCAATTCAAAATATCTTGACTAGCTTGCTCTAAGACCTCTTGGGGAAGCATTGCAGGACCAGGTGCAAAGTTATAAACACGATTGTCAAATGCCATATTGCGGACCTGGTCAAATTTAAATATTGGTAAGATTAAGTCTCGGTGGGATCGTCGCCAACACTCGCGTCTAGATCATCCGAAGATAAAACATCCTCACCATCTGCAGCGTCTTCACTCTCAGCAATTCGCTGCAATCCTGATAGGTAAGTTCCCTCGTCAACATTAATTAAGGTGACGCCCTGGGTAGAACGTCCCATTTCTCGGATTTCTGAGACGCGTGTTCGAACTAAAATACCACCACTGGTAATTAACATAATCTGGTCTTCATTCGAGACAAGTGCGGCAGCTACTAATTTGCCATTACGATCCGATGTTTGAATCGCAATCATCCCCTTCGTACCTCGACCATGACGCGTATATTCGGCAATTGGTGTGCGCTTTCCATAGCCATTTTGCGTCGCAGTCAATACGCTACTTGGCGAGACCTGACTTGCGTCGCTGGCAATCGTAACACCCTCTAATTCACTCGGGGCAACTAACATGGCGATCACCTCGTGACCCTCGCCAAGATTCATACCCTTCACTCCACGCGCAGTCCGCCCCATCGGACGAACATCGTTCTCATCAAACCGCACAGCTTTTCCAGCGTCTGAAAATAACATCACGTCATGGTGACCATCTGTAATTGCAGCACCAATTAAAATATCACCTTCGTCTAGATCGACCGCAATAATCCCCGATTTACGCGGATTAGAAAAGTCACTCAACCGAGATTTTTTTACGACTCCAAAACGGGTTGCCATAAAGACATACTGGCTGTCTAAATAGCCCTTAATTGGCAATATAGTGGTAATTTTCTCGCCCTCTATTAAAGGGAACATATTGACAATTGGCTTGCCACGTGAAGTCCTACTACCCTGCGGGACCTCCCAAACCTTTAACCAATACAACCTGCCGCGATCTGAAAAACACAAAATCGTATCGTGCGTATTCGCAACAAATAAAGTCTCTATCCAGTCTTCATCTTTGGTAGTAGTGGCCTGCTTGCCTCGGCCACCCCGTTTTTGGGCACGGTACTCGGTTAGAGGTTGACTCTTCATATAACCCGTATTGGATAGTGTTACAACCAAGTCCTGAGGAGTAATTAAATCCTCAGTAAATAACTCCGTTGCGTTCATCTCAATCTGCGAGCGACGGCCCGTATCAGAACCCTCTTGTCCAAACTCGGCTTTAGCGAGTAATAACTCAGATCGAATAACCTCCGTTACCCGATCAGGTCGAGATAATAAATCTAATAAATCAGAAATCTCATCCATGACCTCTCGGTACTCCAGCACAATCTTATCTTGCTCAAGACCCGTTAAACGCTGCAGACGCATTTGTAAAATTTCCTGAGCTTGATCCTCAGACAAGCGGTATAAACCATCCGCTTGTAAACCAAGCTCTGCTGGTAAACGTTCCGGCCGATAGGCTTGCCGCCCTCCCTGAGTGCTAATCGAGGCCCGCGATAACATCTCACGCACAACACTCGAGTCCCAGACCTGATTGAGTAGTTCCTTTTTAGCCTCTGGAGGATTTGGCGCTGCCTTAATTAATGCAATAAATTCATCAATATTCGCTAAAGCAACTGCTAAACCTTCTAAAACATGCCCACGATCCCTGGCTTTACGCAACTCAAAAAGCGTTCGACGTGTAACAACTTCTCGCCGATGTCGCAAGAAACATTCAAGCATTTGCTTTAAGTTCAGTAAGCGTGGCTGGTTATCTACCAAAGCCACCATGTTCATACCGAAATTATCTTGTAATTGGGTATTTTTATAGAGGTTGTTTAAAATGACCTCGGGCACTTCGTTTCGTTTGAGCTCGATCACGACCCGCATACCAGACTTATCAGATTCGTCACGAATATCTGAAATACCCTCAATCTTCTTCTCAGTAACTAACTCAGCAATTCGCTCTAGTAAATTCTTTTTATTTACTTGATACGGAAGCTCATCCACGATAATCGATTGACGTTGCCCCTTTTCCATGTCCTCAAAGTGGGTCTTGGCGCGCATAATGACTCGCCCACGGCCAGTTCGATAACCCTCACGCACCCCTTGAATTCCATAAATAGTGGCAGCTGTCGGAAAATCAGGTGCAGGAATCAACTCAATTAGCTCGTCAATCGTGCAATCTGGATTTTCTAAAAGAAATATACAGCCAGCAATTACTTCATCGATATTGTGAGGGGGTATATTGGTTGCCATACCAACCGCAATCCCAGAAGACCCATTAATGAGTAAATTAGGGATTTTGGCAGGTAATATGAGCGGCTCTTTTTCACTACCGTCATAATTGGGGCCAAAATCGACTGTCTCCTTGTCGATATCGTTGAGTAATTCATGGGCAATCTTCGATAAGCGAATCTCGGTATAACGCATAGCCGCCGCATTATCCCCGTCTACGGACCCGAAATTGCCTTGTCCGTCAACCAGCATATATCGCAAAGAAAAGTTCTGCGCCATTCGGACTATCGTGTCATAAACCGCAGTATCGCCGTGGGGATGATACTTACCAATCACATCCCCAACAATACGGGCTGACTTCTTATAAGCCCTATTCCAGTCATTATTGAGCTCGTGCATGGCAAAAAGCACCCGCCGGTGGACCGGTTTTAGACCATCTCTGGCATCTGGCAGGGCTCTGCCAACAATCACACTCATTGCGTAGTCCAAATAGGACCGCCGCATTTCATCTTCTAGTGATACAGGTATTGTTTCTTTAGCGACTTGTTCCATGTCACAATTTTAACATGTGCATTCGAGATAATGTTGGCGGAATGAGACAGTTCCTTACAAATCAAGGGACTAATAACAGAAATCACAAAAAGATGATGCTACAATTATTCAGCACTAATTGAGTGAATTAAAAAAATCACTTAATTCATTGAAGTATTCACAGAAGTACATTTAAGAATCGAGGAAATTAATATGAAACAACAAGCTAAATCTCTTAGTAATTCATTAATTGGAGCTTTGCTGTCTGTAGCTCTTTTAGGCACTATGGGTGTTACACAAGCTCAACAAGCCAAATCAAACGATAACTGGCAATCTGGCGGTACGCAATTACGTTCTGGCGCTGACGCCTCCCTGTGCTGGAGAGATGCAAACTGGACACCAGCAACTGCTGCTGCAGATTGTGATGGCGCTCTAAAGCCACCTGCACCTGCTCCCGCTCCAAGAGCTGCGGCCCCCGCTCCTGCACCGACACCTGCTCCGGCTCCGGCCCCAGCTGTTACGTCTACTAAGGTAACTTTATTGTCTGATGCACTTTTTGATTTCGATAAATCAGTTATTAAACCAGAAGGCACAAAAAAGCTGTCAGACCTAACTGCCAAACTTAAGGGTGTAACCGTCGAAGTTATTATCGTTATTGGTTATACAGACTCTGTTGGATCATTAAAGTACAACAAAGCTCTCTCATTAAGACGTGCAGAAGCAGTTAAGGCATTCTTAGTGAAGAATGGTGTTGAAGCAAATCGTGTTTACACCGAAGGTAAGGCTTTTGCTGACCCTGTTGGCGATAACAAAACAGCTGCAGGACGCGCCCTCAATCGTCGTACCGTTGTTGAAGTTGTTGGTACACGCCCTGTAGGTAAGTAAGTTTTTAGTAATTCGTGCGGTAGAGTTGTTGGTTGTAACAAGTTTTTTATTTAAGACGTTTTGTGTCCTTATTAAAAATCTTTTACTGTCGAACATCCTACCAACATTTAAAAAGCCCGGCAACACGGGCTTTTTTATTCTCTTAAAAATCTTGATGTGACGTTTTTACTACCAGCTGTTTTATCAGTCACTTCTTCCAAACTTAAAGTTTTATTGGATAATAGGTTTTATCCTCCAAAACTAATACTGCCCCAATCATGGTTGTTGAAAATAAAGACCAAACCGAAATCGATAAATTTAGTGCCCTAGCCAGTCGCTGGTGGGACCCAACTAGTGAATTTAAACCGCTACATGAAATTAACCCCATTCGGTTAAAGTGGATTCAATCTCACATCGATCTTCGCAACAAACAAGTCCTTGACGTAGGATGTGGCGGGGGAATTTTGTCCGAGGCGATGGCGCAATCCGGGGCAATCACAAGTGGTATCGATCTCTCAAAAAAGGCCCTTAATGTTGCCGACCTGCATAGTCTTGAATCCCAGGTCCAAATCAATTACCAATGCATTAGTGCGGAAGATATGGCAAACAAGTCTGCCGAAACTTTCGATGTAATTACCTGTATGGAAATGCTAGAACACGTTCCAGACCCACAATCAATTATTACAGCCTGCGCAAAACTGGCTAAACCAGGGGCAATGCTTTTTTTTAGCACATTAAATAGGAATCTTAAATCCTATTTAATGGCAGTGATTGGCGCGGAATATGTGCTTAGAATGCTCCCCAAAGGAACGCATGACTATGCAAAATTTATCAAACCATCTGAGTTAGCCCACTTTTTAAGAGATGCCGGCCTAGAAATTATGGACTTAACAGGTTTAAATTACAACCCCATACTTGGTAGTTACTCACTCGGCTCAAATGTTGACGTGAACTATCTCATTGCCGTTAAAAAACCACTCCTATAATGCGCCTATCCACTAACTTTAGAAGCGTTTTTTTTGATCTCGATGGCACGCTTGCCGATACAGCCCCCGATTTAGCTGCCGCAGCAAATCAGATGCGGATTGATAGGCATTTACATCCGATTGACCCTCAAATATTAAGACCATTAGCATCGGCTGGTGCTCGCGGACTAATCGAAGCTAGTTTAGGAATTAAACCCGATGATGATTCGTTTGCCGACTTACGAGATGAGTTCCTAAATAACTATCAGGCGGCAATCCATGTTCACACACGACTTTTTGATGATATTGAGAATTTGTTAAATTTACTGGATCAAGCCAATATCCCCTGGGGAATAGTCACTAATAAGCAAGAACGATTTACCAATCCCCTTATGCAAAGCATGGGACTTGATCAAAGAACTCGGGCTATTGTGAGTGGCGATACAACACCCTTTGCAAAACCACACCCCGCCCCGATTTTGCTTGCAGCTAAAATCTTGGAAATAGACCCTAAACATAGCCTATATGTTGGGGATGATTTGCGGGACATTGTTGCCGGTAAAGCCGCTGGTATGCAAACAGTCGCTGCAGCTTATGGCTATTGTGGTAACCACGAACCGCCCGATTCATGGGGGGCTGATCACTTAGCCTATCACCCTACTGATCTAATTGATATCATTTTCCCCAAAAACCGACTAGAATAAACTTGTTGCGTATTTTTACTATGGGACCGACTTGGTTTCGACGTGGATTGCGAAGCATGCAGGGCATACCGAGGACCCGTTATCTCGTAAATCAATGGGATTGTAATAACTGCTAACGACGAACGTTACGCACTAGCAGCCTAAGGGCTGTCGCCCTCGAACCAGTTTGCCGATAGACTGGGGTAGAAATACCATTCGAGGTCATTTATATCGGATCGTGTCGTTGAGGGTCGCTATCAACGAAGCTAGAACTAAAGCGAATCGTTTAATCAAAGCATGTTGGTCTGCGCTGGTTGAATTAAATCAAATGACACAACTAAGTATGTAGAACTTCATGTAGAGGATTTGCGGACGCGGGTTCGATTCCCGCCGGTTCCAC
>CALPOM020000028.1 GCA_943325205.2 Thermoflexus hugenholtzii JAD2
GCTCATTAATTTGGTCTTGTATAAATGACTCTTCCTCGTCCTGACTTTTCCACCGACCGTCCAGCGCCTGCATCAAAGCGTCGTAACTAATCTCAGGTCGTTTTAATAAGTCTACTAAACTATACTCATGTGGCAAAACATGGCCAAAAACTACCTCGCTCTCTTGCGCAGTAATATTTTTTGGTGATACCCAAATCGCACTTATTCGTGACGTTTCACGTGAAACAGCCTCCTGCTTTTTACAAAACATCTCCCACCGTAGATCGCTCACTAAACCCATTGAACGACCCAGCTCTGTCAGTCGAACATCTGCATTATCTTCACGTAAACTAAGGCGATACTCCGCCCGGCTAGTAAACATCCGATACGGTTCTTGCACGCCTTTTGTTATTAAGTCATCGACTAAAACACCTATATACGCTTCACTGCGTAAGGGAAACCATGGGTCTTTAGACTTGGCAGCTAAGCCGGCATTCATGCCGGCCATTAACCCCTGAGCCGCCGCCTCTTCGTAGCCCGTTGTACCATTTATTTGGCCAGCAAAGTACAAACCCGCAATTTGGCGGGAGCTTAAATACGGTGTAAGTGCGCGCGGGTCAAAATAGTCATACTCAATCGCATAACCAGGCCTTAATATGTGCGCATTTTCTAAACCTGCAATACTTTTTACAAGCTCAAGCTGAATATCAAAAGGCAGACTAGTAGAGATTCCATTTGGGTAAAACTCATTCGTAGATAAGCCTTCTGGCTCTAAAAAAATCTGATGACTTGTTTTTGTCGCAAAACGATGGATTTTGTCCTCAATCGAAGGACAATACCTTGGCCCAACCCCCTCTATAACTCCCGTATACATTGGTGAGCGATCCAAGCCACCGCGAATAATATCGTGCGTTAACTCGTTTGTATGTGTGATCCAACAGGGTAGTTGCTTTGGGTGTTGTTCTGGTCTGCCCAAAAAGGAAAATACCGGCACCGGATCTAAATCTCCTGGCTGTTCTAACATTTTAGAAAAGTCAATTGTCCTTCCGTCTATCCTCGGCGGCGTTCCTGTTTTCAATCTTCCTTGTGGTAAAGCTAACTCTTTTAATCGAGAAGATAGCCGAACTGCCGCCGGATCGCCGGCCCGCCCTCCAGAGTGATTATCTAACCCAACATGTATTTTTCCGTCTAAAAACGTACCAACGGTTAAAACCACCTGGCTTGCTAAAAATCGTACCCCCAATTGCGTAATCACCCCACAAATCCGGTCGCCCTGAACAACTAAATCGTCTACAGCTCCTTGAAACAAAGTCAAATTTTGTTGATTTTCTAAAAAGCTACGCATTGCTGCTTTATATAAAGCGCGATCCGCCTGTGCACGCGTAGCGCGCACAGCAGGCCCTTTGCTCGAGTTTAAAATTCTAAATTGAATGCCGGCCAAGTCCGTTACTTGGGCCATTGCCCCACCTAGCGCATCGACCTCCTTCACAAGATGTCCCTTACCAATTCCACCAATAGAGGGATTACAACTCATCGTACCCAAGGTTTCTATATTGTGGGTAAGTAACAGGGTTTGACACCCCATACGGGCACTAGCCAAAGCTGCCTCGCAGCCAGCATGCCCGCCACCAACCACAATCACATCAAATATTTTTTTATATTCCATAATTTCACCCCTAGGGGCGAAATGATAGCATTAAAGAGTTTCACGTGAAACACTAATGCTAATTATTTTAAAAAAGACAAGATCCCGAAAGAGTCATCCGCTGTTTTTACTGTTAAAGCCAAAACAACCATCACGAAAAAATGTCGAATAAGCCCGCTGCCCTTTGCAATTGCCAAACCACTGCCGCTAATTCCACCTAAGATATTAAAAAACATCATTAATAACGCAATATTCCAATTTATATAACCGGTCGGGATAAACAAGGCTAAAGCTGCAAGATTGGTGACGCAATTAACTAATTTCGTGGCAGCTGCGCCGTGCAAAAAATCAAACCCCAAAAAATAAACAAACAAGAACATTAAAAAGGCCCCGGTACCTGGCCCAAAAAAACCATCGTAAAAACCAATCCCTAAAGAACCAGCGACAATGATTATCTGCGCCTTAATACCCGTTAGTTGTGGGCGGTGTGATAAGCCCATTTGCTTATTAGCCAAAGTAAATACTAAGAGAGCCAATAGGATAAATGGCAACCCCTGGCGCATAAACTCAGCCGAAACCCGCGTAACCACCCAAGCCCCAGAAAATGATCCAAGCAAAGCACAAAGGCAAGACACCAACATAAAACGCTTCGGTAAATGCACTTGACGGAGATATCTTGTTGCAGCAAAAAGAGTTCCCCCAACCGCCGAAAGCTTATTCGTGCCCAAGAGAGTTGCGGGCAACTCCTTTGGAAATGCTGTGAATAAAGCGGGTATCTGGATTAGGCCACCGCCACCAACCAGCGCATCAACAAAACCAGCTAAAAAGGCAGCCGTGACTAACCAAAACACTGCAAGTGTAAAATAATCGTTTAAAATCAAAGTATTAGCTTATCATTTACTATGACTTCGGATTTTAGCCAAGTACTCTCCAACAATACCGCGCCGAAAAGCCATAACACATAAAACAAAGATCAGCCCAGTCACAATGGTTACCGACTCTCCTAACGAACGGAACCACTCAATTTGGGTAATATTAAAAATCCACGTCCCAATTTCGCCCACCTTGTGTTCTAAAACAGTAATTACCAAGGCGCCAATCATTGGGCCAAACAGGGTGCCAACACCACCCACGAGGGTCATCAAAATTACCAATCCAGACATAGTCCAATGCGCATCGGAAAGAGTTTCAAAACCCATCATTAAGGCCTGTAAAGACCCCGCCAAACCGGCCAAAGCGCCAGACAAAACAAAAGCCAGTAATTTAAAATGGTCTACACGGTACCCAAGCGAAATTGCGCGGGGCTCGTTTTCTTTGATGGCAAATAAAATCTTTCCAAATGGAGACTCGGTAACGCGAGCAATAACAGCAAACGCCACAAGACAAAACCCCAAAACGAGATAATACATATTCATATCAACTTGTAAATCTAATAAGCCCAAAAACACGCCTCGGGGAATCCCTTGCATGCCGTCTTCACCACCTGTGAAATCCATTTGTAAAAATATAAAGTACAGCATTTGAGCTAGAGCCATGGTAATCATTGCAAAGTAAATCCCTTGACGACGAATAGCCAACCCACCCATCACACCCCCCAAAAGAGTAGCAAAAAGAGTTCCGCCTAGAATACCAAACTCGGGCGACTGGCCCAAGTCTCGAATAATATAACCGCATAAATAGCCACCACCACCAAAAAAAGCCGCATGCCCAAACGAAAGTAAGCCGGTGTAACCAAGTAACAAATTAAACGCCGAAGCAAATAAAGCAAAGCATAAAATTTTCATTAAAAAAATTGGATAAAAAAACCAGGGGGCTAAGATGGACAAAATCAGTAGCAATACATAAAATAATTGACGATATTTAAGCATTATTTTTCTCGGCCAAATAAACCCGCCGGCCGAACGATTAAGACTAGAGCCATAACGACAAAGACCACCGTACTAGAGGCCTCCGGATAAAAAACTTTTGTGCATGCCTCAATTAAACCAAGACCCAGACCCGTTAATATAGAGCCCATAATAGAACCCATACCACCAATGACAACAATTGCAAAAATTGTAATAATTAAGTTTGAGCCCATCAAGGGAGATACTTGGATGATCGGCGCAGCTAGAACGCCAGAAAACGCCGCTAAACCAACGCCAAAGCCATAGGTTAGGGTTACCATCAATGGAAAATTAATACCAAAAGCCTGTATCAGTTGTGGGTTTTCTGTACCAGCACGAAGATATGACCCTAATTGGGTCTTTTCAATCACAAACCAAGTTCCAAAACAAACAACTAATGAGGCAACAACAACCCAAGCACGATAAATTGGCAGCATCATAAAGCCAACATCAATCGCACCTGTTAAAGTTTCAGGGACGTTATAAGGCATTCCCGAAACACCAAAGAAGGAGCGAAAGCAGCCCTCTACCATGAGTGTTAATCCAAACGTTAACAATAGACCATACAAATGATCTAATTCATAGAGGTGTTTTAAAAAAACCCGTTCGATCAAAAAACCAAAGCAAGCTACGCAGACAGGCGCAATCACTAACATGGGCCAATAACCTATATTCAAAAAGGTCAGCCCAATCCAAGTCAAAAGGGCTCCCATCATAAACATTGCCCCATGGGCAAAGTTAACCACATTTAATAGCCCAAAAATCACTGCCAAGCCCAAACTTAGCATCGCATAAAAACTGCCATTCACCAAGCCCAATAATAGCTGACTAAGAATGGCAGAGATCGGAAGCCCAAAAAATTCCATGCAATTACTTCAGCAAATAACACTTTGACTCAGCAACCGTTGCAAAAGACTGCTCGCCTGAATACTTATTAAGTACTTTGTAATAATCCCAAGGCTTTAAAACTTCTTCTGGCTTTTTGACTTCCAATAGATACATGTCATGAATCATGCGGCCATCTTTGCGTATATATCCCCCTTTGGCAAACATATCATTAATCTTCATTTTCTTTAACTGAGCCATTACTTGATCCGGGTTGTCGGTTCCGGCGGCCTTTACAGCTTTTAAGTAAGTCAACATCGATGAATAATCACCCGCTTGGACCATGGTAGGCATACGTTTCATTTTTTGAATAAAACGACCAGCAAAAGCGCGCGTTTCATCATTTAAATCCCAATACCATGCTTCAGTCGCTAGTAAGCCAGCAGCATTTTTAATACCGATGCTATGCACATCTGTAATAAAAACAAGTAAACCAGCAATTTTCATACTTTTTGTAATACCAAATTCATTGGCAGCTTTTACCGTATTAATCGTGTCACCGCCGGCATTGGCCAGAGCTAAAACTTGTGCTTTTGAGCTCTGAGCCTGAAGCAAGAATGAAGAGAAATCACTCGCATTGAGAGGGTGACGTACCGAGCCCGCCACTTTTCCACCATTATCTAAAACGACTTTAGTGGCATCTTTTTCTAATTGTGTTCCAAAAGCATAATCCGCCGTTAGAAAAAACCAAGACTTGTTACCCTTTTCAACCATTGCTTTACCCGTAACTTTGGCAAGGGCAATGGTGTCATATGTGTAATGGATTGTATAAGGTGAACACTGCTCATTCGTTAAAGCTGAAGTACCTGCACCGTTATTAATATAAATTCGTTTTTTTTCTGTAGTAACTTTTGAGGTTGCTAATGCGGTACCAGAATTTGTCCCTCCAAAAATAACGTTAACTCCTTCTTGATCGATCCATTCACGGGCTTTACCAGCGGCAATATCCGCCTTGTTTTGATGGTCAGCATATAAAATTTCAACTTTTCGACCTAAAACAGTGCCACCAAAATCAGCAATAGCCATTTCCATCGCTTCTTTACCGCCGATACCATCAATATCGGAATAAAGACTAGCGCCATCAGTAATAAATCCAATTTTAATGGGGCCTTTATTTTGGGCATAAGTGACCATCGATCCACTAATTAATAATAAGGCTGCAACTAATTTTTTAATTTTCATCATTTTTCCTTGATTTAAAAAACACTAAACACCCAAGTAACTGTTTAACAATGCAGTTTTCTCAGATAACTCACTACCCAAAACAGTTTCAACAATCTGACCATGCTCGACGACAAAATGTCGATCAGCAAGACGTTCAGCAAAACGAAAATTCTGTTCAACCAAGATAATCGTATAAGCTTTACTTCGAAGAGTTTTAACAACCTGAGCCAACTTTTGAACAATCACAGGCGCTAAACCTTCGGTAATTTCATCCAAAAGTAAGATCGACGCACCCGTTCTTAAAATTCTAGCTAAGGCCAACATTTGCTGCTCTCCCCCACTTAATCGTGTTCCAGGGCTATTGCGGCGCTCATACAAGTTAGGGAACATTTCGTAAATTTCATGAATAGACATCCCAGTATCGGCAATTACCGGAGGTAATAACAAATTTTCTTGTGCAGTTAGCGTAGAAAAAATACCTCGCTCTTCTGGACAATACCCAATTCCTAGATGAGCAATTTGATGCGTAGGTAAATGAATCACTTCATTACCATGAATTCGAATAGAACCTGTTCGTTTGCCAGTTAAGCCAAGTATCGCTCTTAATGTAGAAGTTCTCCCCGCACCATTACGACCTAACAACGTGACGACTTCACCCGCTTTAACTGAAAAATTAATACCATGCAAAATATGCGACTCACCATACCAAGCATGTAAATCTTTGATTTCTATGGCCAAAGAACTCAAGAAACCTCCACAGTACCCATATATGCTTCAAGAACTAAGGGGTTTTTGGAAACTTCATCATAAGTACCCTCTGCTAGAACTGCACCACGCTGTAATACAGATATTTGATTTGCAATTGAAGCAACAACCTTCATATTATGTTCCACCATTAAAACGGTTCGACCCTGCGATACTTTAGCAATCAAATTGGTAACACGTAAAACATCTTCATGACCCATGCCCTGGGTTGGCTCATCGAGTAACATCATTTCTGGATCCATCGCCAGTGTCGTTGCAAGTTCCAGCACGCGTTTACGTCCATAGGGCAACTGCACGGCTAGTTCCTTTGAAAAACCAGATAAGCCAACGACTTCTAAGAGCTCCATAACTTGCGGATCCAAATGCTTTAAGGAGGCAGAAGATTTCCAAAAATGATATTGTGTTCCAATTTTTCTTTGTAGAGCAATACGCACGTTCTCTAAAACCGTCATGTGAGGAAATACAGCAGAGATTTGGAAGGAGCGAATTAAGCCTTTGCTCGCAATTTCAGGAGGCTGCAAACTAGAAATGTCCTCTCCTTTAAAAAGTATCTTGCCGCTGGTCACAGAATGAAACTTTGTTAATAAATTAAAACAGGTTGTCTTCCCTGCGCCGTTAGGCCCTATTAAAGCGTGTATAGAGCCTTTTTTTATCCGCAGATTGACATCGCTAACCGCTACAAAACCTTTAAATGACTTATAAAGATTATGTGTTTCTAAAATATAAGGGTAAATTAGCGGATTCATCAAGTAATAAGAATATTACAAAATCCAACTCCTATAAAGCACTTCCCTATAGGGGTTTACACGAAGCGTAACGCTTTATGACATTAATAACTCAGCCGCCCGAATCGCTATCATCATGGTTGGTGCTGCCGTATTGCCTGAAGTAATCGTAGGCATTGCCGAGGCATCAACCACCCGCAAACCTTTAACCCCAATTACTCGCATTTGAGAATCTAAAACGGCCAGTGGGTCAGACAAACGCCCCATTTTACAAGTGCCCACCGGATGAAAAATCGTAGTTCCAATTTCACCTGCGGCGTATCGTAACTCATCATCATTCACTAAATGCGCTCCGGGTTTATATTCAATTGGTGAGTACGGCTTTAAACTTGGTTGGGAAACAATTTTTCGAGTTAAGCGCATCGCATCTAAAGCTACTTGTTGATCTTCTGCAGTAGCTAAGTAATTAGGATCTATTCGCGGTGGAGTATGCGTATCTGCTGAAACGATATGAACACTCCCCCTAGAACTAGGTTGCAAATTACAAACACTAGCAGTAAAGGCATTAAAAGAATGTAGATCTTCACCAAACTTGTCCAACGATAAGGGTTGCACATGGTACTGAAGATTGGGTAATTGATAATGAGCCGAACTAAAAGCAAACGCCCCCAATTGCGAAGGTGCCATAGACATTGGACCAGAACGGTTTAGTAAATATTGAAGCCCAATTTGAACTTTACCAAATAAAGAGCGAATTTGCGTATTAAGCGTTTTAATTCCAGTTACTTGATAAACCATCCGTAACTGTAAATGATCTTGTAAGTTCTCCCCTACCCCTGGTAAATGAGAAACAACTGGTATACCCATATTTTGTAAAAGTGGTCCTTGGCCAATGCCGGACCTTTCCAGAATTTGGACAGACCCAATAGCACCAGCACAAAGTAGCGCCTCATGTCCAACCGAAGCAACATGTTGCTGATCGCCAGCAAGAAATGAAACAGCAGAACATGTCCGCGTTGACGAATCTATCTGTAATTTTTTTACAACCGCACCGGTAATAATTGTTAGATTCGGTCGACCGGAGGCTTTCTTTAAAAAAGCCTTTGATGCATTTAAGCGTAAACCGTTGCGTTGATTTACGTCAAAATATCCTACGCCCCAATTATTGCCACGATTAAAATCATTGGTTGGGGGGATGCCCGCTTCAATAGCGGCATCTTTAAATACCTCTAGAATCTCCCACCGTAAACGCTGTTGACTAACAGTCCATTCATGACCCGTGCTATGCCACTGGTTAACATCACCATGATAATCTTCAAACTGCTTAAAGCGCTCTAAACATCGCCCCCAATCCCATGCGTGATCGTTAGTTAGATGAGCCCACTCGGCATAGTTCTGATCTTGCCCGCGCATGTAAATCATGCCGTTAATGGACGAACTACCACCTAAAACGCGACCTCGTGGATAAAGTAAGGAACGACCATTCAAGCCGGATAGGGCTTCTGTTTTAAATTGCCAATCCGTTCTTGGATTATTAATACAATACAAGTAACCAACAGGAATATGAATCCAGTGATAATCATCTTTTGCACCAGCCTCTAATAAGAGCACCGTAACATCGGGGTTTTGCGTTAATCGATTAGCCAACACACATCCCGCACTGCCTGCACCAACAATAATATAATCAAACTTACCGTGATCTATCTCGGCCATATTAAACTCATGTTTACAGGGTTTTGTTCAGATGTTGCATGTACAACTGCCAAGCCGATAATGCCTGTGCGTCTAAATGATCAACAGCTACACGTTGCGCACCCTGTAAAATTAATAAAGCGTAGGGCTTAGCAAGCGCAGAAGCTTCTGGGCAAAGTATTAACGACTCTCCTTGAGACGGAGATTTACTTCGCCAAAAGTTGATCGCTGCTTCAATTTCAGTTATTGAAACGAATAACATTTCTCACTTAACTCTTATACAACATGGTCTTGCGGCACTTTTTTGTACCACAGAAACATTGGTACTCTTTTTTTATCGTTTTTGTTAAGCGGCCCTCTATTTCAAGACGATAGTCATAAAACAACTCTTCATATTTTTTTATTTTACGTAAGGCAAATAAGAAAACATGTTTTTTCTTTGCATCATCTTTTATTTCGCGAGCCTCACAATTTGGCTCACAGGAATGATTAACCCACTTTGATTGATTACCCTGAACATTTCCATCAATTACTTTGCCACTCGATAGGGAAAAGTAAAAAGTATGATTCGGTTGGGCTGGGTCATGCGGGTGTCGATCAAGGGCTTTTTTCCAAGAGATCTGTTCGCCCTTATACTCAATAATACAAGTATCTTTTGGAATATCCATCGAAGCATAAATCCCTTTTCCATGGATAGTTGATTCATGAACCTCTATAAGTGAGGGTTTTAAAACTTTCGGAAGCTTTTTAGACATCAATATTTCTTGCAATCAACGCATTTGTTTCAATAAATGCTCTTCTAGGCTCTACATCATCACCCATTAAAGTCATAAAGGTTTGATCTGCATAGATAGCATCTTCAATTTGAACACGAAGTAATGTACGCGTATTCGTATCCATCGTAGTTTCCCAAAGTTGACTAGGATTCATTTCCCCAAGCCCTTTATAGCGCTGTCGCGAAACGGTTCTTTCAGCCTCTGAAATTAACCAGTTAATTCCTTCTTGAAAATTAACGATCGCCAACTCCTTGTGCGCTTTTTCGGGATCGCCACGACGAACTTTTGAACCAGGGCCGACTTTACCAGCGGCAGATAATGAAAAGGCTTGTATAGACTGATAATCTGAGCCATTTACAAAATCGGAATTAATGAACGTAATTTTTAAATTACCATGAACCCGACGGGAAACCAATAAACGATACCGTTCTGTGCGTTCCTCTAATTGCGGAGTAATTTCAAGGTTTTGACTATGATCGCCTAGACGAATATTCAAGGCTTGTATTAAGTTATCTGCAGATAACTTTGCGGCCTGTTCGGACTCTAAATGGATTTGCACACCTTCGCTAATTACCCGTAAAACATCCGCATCCATCGTTCTTGATAACCGATCAATCACCTGTTGTGTTTGATAGTACAAAGATGAAAACTCTTTCAGAGCAGAGTCTTCAAAAACTTCGTTATTGGAATTAATAACTTGTGCCCCGGTTAACGCTATTTCAATAAGATATTCAGTTAATGCTAGATCATCTTTTAAGTATTGTTCCGACTTGCCATGTTTCACTTTATACAATGGCGGTTGTGCAATATAGATATGACCGCGTTGAATTAGCTCCGGCATTTGGCGGTAAAAAAATGTTAGTAAAAGTGTGCGAATATGGCTACCATCTACATCCGCGTCTGTCATGATAATAATACGGTGATACCGCAATTTGTCGATATTGTATTCTTCAACACCGATACCAGTTCCTAGGGCGGTAATTAAAGTAACCACTTCCTGACTAGCAAGCATTTTGTCAAAGCGCGCCTTTTCAACATTCAGTATTTTTCCCTTCAGTGGCAAAATTGCTTGAAACTTCCTATCTCTACCTTGTTTCGCAGAGCCACCAGCTGAATCACCCTCGACAATAAAGAGTTCTGAATTTGCCGGATTTTTTTCTTGGCAATCTGCTAACTTTCCGGGCAAACCTAAACCATCTAAAACACCTTTTCGACGAGTCATATCCCGAGCTTTTCTAGCAGCTTCCCGGGCTCTTGCAGCCTCGATAATCTTGCCACAAATAATCTTTGCATCTTGGGGATTTTCTTGAAGATAAGCCGACAAAGTTGAAGAGACAACCTCCTCAATCGGACCCCGTACTTCGCTAGAAACTAATTTGTCTTTAGTTTGACTAGAAAATTTTGGCTCTGGTACTTTTACGGACAAAACACAGGTTAATCCTTCGCGCATGTCATCGCCCGTCACTTCAACTTTTGCTTTTTTAGCAAATTCATTTTCATCAATATACTTATTGATTACACGAGTCATCGCCGCGCGCAACCCAGTCAAATGGGTTCCACCGTCTCGTTGCGGGATGTTATTCGTAAAACAAAGAACTTGCTCGTTATAACCATCGTTCCATTGCATGGAAACTTCCGAAGTAATCATTCCGCCGACTTCAGCAGCTTTTTCGCCGATTGCATAAAAGATGTTTGTATGAAGAACAGATTTTGACTTGTTGATGTATTCTACAAATCCTTTAACGCCGCCGGAAAAAGCAAAATCGTCCTCTTTTCCTGTTCTTTGATCAATCAAACGGATATGTACTCCGTTGTTTAAAAAAGATAATTCACGTATTCTTTTAACTAATATTTCATAATGAAATTCAACTTTCCCGAATATTTCCTCATCTGCAGAAAAATGAATTTCTGTACCGCGTATATCTGTGTCACCGATTACTGGTATGGGTGAAACAACTTGACCGTTTTCTTGCACAATTGTTCTTTGTTGAACAACACCTCTAGCAAATTCTAAAAAGTGAATTTTTCCGTCTCTTCGAACAGTTAAGCGTAACCATTTGGACAACGCGTTCACACAACTAACGCCCACACCGTGTAGGCCTCCAGAAACTTTGTAACTATTTTGATCAAACTTACCGCCAGCATGTAATTCCGTCATAACAATTTCAGCGGCGCTTCTTTTTGGATCATGTTTATCGTCATACTTGATGCCAGTTGGAATACCCCTACCATCATCAATAATAGAAATCGAATTATCGGTATGGATTGTTACCGTAATTTCAGTACAGTGACCTGCTAAAGCTTCATCAATCGAGTTATCTAATACTTCAAAAACTAAATG
Source organism: Thermoflexus hugenholtzii JAD2 (assembly GCA_943325205.2). Classification (GTDB taxonomy): domain Bacteria; phylum Pseudomonadota; class Gammaproteobacteria; order Burkholderiales; family Burkholderiaceae; genus Polynucleobacter. The sequence goes on from CALPOM020000028.1 coordinate 11,859, forward strand.
ATGTAAGCCTGTGCCATCGGATGTATCACCAATGTACATCCCAGGACGTTTACGGACAGCTTCTAAACCTTCTAAAATTTGAATAGATGAAGCACTATATAAATCCGTTACTGATTGGTTTTCTTGAGTCATGTCTTCTTTACTTAAATGCGCATTGGCATAACAACATATTTAAAATTATCGTTTTCTGGAATAGTTATTAATGCACTAGAGTTCGAATCACCGATACTTATTTTTATCTCTGAATTTTTAACGTTTGTCAAAACATCCAAAAGATACGTTACATTAAAACCTATATCGATATCATCTCCTATATAGGTTGTTTCAATTTCTTCTTGAGCCTCTTCTTGTTCCGCATTGGTTGATTGAACTAGCAAATGATTCTGTTTTAAAGAGCAACGAATTCCTTTAAATTTATCTGTGGTCAAAATAGCTACGCGTTGCAACGCCGACAAAAAATTTTCACGATTAATTGTGACTGCGTTTTGATGATCTTTTGGTATGACCCGTTGATAATCTGGAAACTTTCCTTCTACAAGTTTTGACAATAATTCAATTGACTGAAAAACAAATTTAATCTGCGTTGGACTAATTTGTATTTTAACTTTCTCATCCGTATCTTCTAAAAGATGTTGACACTCTAAAATAGTTTTTCTCGGTACAATAACTTCAAGTTTTTCAGTAATCCCTTGAATATTTTCATCCAACATTACTTGTCCATAAGCCAACCGGTGACCATCAGTTGCAACTGCAATGAGTTTTTTTTCTTCCAAGACAAACAGCATTCCGTTCAGATAATATCGGATATCTTGCTGGGCCATCGCAAAATAGACTTGACTAATTAACTGTTTAAAAAGTTTTTGCGACAAAGAAAATGAACGAACCTCTTGAAGGTTTTCTTGCATCGTTGGAAATTCATTAGCAGCTAAAGTTTGTAAAGAAAACCGACTTTTTCCGCTTTGGACAACCATGCGGTTTTCTTTCATATTTAAATTAATCGGCCCTTCAGGCATCGCTCTTAAAATATCCAACAATTTACGTGCACCGACTGTTGTACTGAAATCAGCTTCGCCAACCCCAAAGTCTGCTTTTGTCGTAATCTGAATATCGATATCTGTTGAAATAAAAGAAATTTGTTCTTTTTGCTTACGCATTAAAAAATTAGCAAGAATTGGTAAAGTGTGGCGACGCTCAACAATTCCACTAACAACTTGTAAAGGTTTTAGAAGGATGTCTCTAGTTGTACTGACCAGTTGCATGTTGTTATTCCTAAATTAGATAAATTTAATTTAATACTAGTAATAAGGATCTAGTTTTCTGTGGATATTTAAAAAAAACTATAAAAATTAATGTCTTATGGAGATTAAAACCTGTGTATAACCTCTGTATAAATCGTGGATAGATCTTGGATAACTTATTCATAGACTCTATTTTGCACGATGATGGAGACTTTTCCACAAATTATTAACATCTTATACATTACTTATCCACATCACTTTACATTGGTTATACACAGGCTTATCCACAGATTTTAAGCCTTCAAAGTTTGTTCTAAAACGTGTAACTCGTGATTTAAATGGCTGTCATGTAAACGTTTTTCACTAATTTTACGCACAGCATGTAAAACCGTTGTATGGTCTCTACCACCAAATAACTCACCAATTTCTGGTAAGCTTTTTTGGGTTAATTCTTTGGCAATATACATAGCAATTTGGCGCGGTTTTGCAATGTTAGCGGGTCGTTTTTTGGAATACATATCAGAAACTTTAATACTGTAGAAATCAGCAACCGCTTTTTGGATATTTTCTACGGAGACTTGTCTATTTTGAATAGACAATAGGTCGCGTAAGGCTTCTTTAGCAATATCAATACTAATTTCTTTACCATGGAAGCGAACATAAGCAAGAATTTTACGAAGTGCTCCCTCTAACTCTCTGATGTTTGAACGGAGATGTTTTGCAATAAAAAAAGCCACGTCCTCAGACATTGGAACAAGCTCCGCTTGAGCCTTGGTCATCAAAATAGCAACACGCATTTCTAACTCTGGGGGTTCAATTGCAACAGTTAGACCAGAATCAAACCGAGAAATCAGCCTATTATCAATCCCATCCATTTCTTTTGGATAGGTATCCGAGGTAATGATGACTTGTGACTTGTTGGCAATGAGAGCCTCAAACGCATAAAAGAACTCCTCTTGCGTTCGACTTTTTCCACTAAAAAATTGAATATCGTCAATTAGTAGTAGATCCAAAGAGTGGTAATAAGCTTTAAATTTATCAAAGGACTTTTGTTGATAGGCGCGCACAACGTCTGAAACATATTGTTCAGCGTGAATATAACGAATCTTTGCGGAAGGTTTCTGTTGTAAAAGATAGTTTCCAACCGCATGAATTAAATGGGTTTTACCTAATCCAACCCCGCCATATAAAAACATGGGGTTGTAAGATGTTCCGGGATTATTCGCAACTTGAATTGCTGCAGCTCTAGCAAGTTGATTCGCTTTACCGTTAACAAAAGTGTCAAATGTCAGGTGTGGATGAAGTTTTGAGTAATCCTCAACACGAATCTGAAAAGAGACCGGATCCATTTCTTCACTCATTTCGCTATGTGTACTTGAAGAACTTACCGGCTCAGGTGAACTAACAATAAAATTCGTGGGATGGGATAATTCCGCTTCATTAATATGACAAGCTTGAGAGTCTACAACAAACTTAATTTGCGTCTCAGTAGGTAAAAAAACCTTAGCTAAATCATTGATTTGATTTGAAAATTGTGTTTTTATCCACTCAAGCTTAAATTGATTTGGAGCGGCAATAATAAAGGTCGAGGAATCTGCTGAAAAGCCCACCGGTGTAAGTGGTCTGATCCAAGTCCGGTATTGCGAGGTGGACATAGTTAAGACCATGCTTTCTAAGAAAGCAGCCCAAAACTGATTGGCGGACACACTTATATCCGTAGAGCGTACCAGTCCAGGTATAGCGTTATTCTCTAATTGGTTAATCATTTTCAAGCGAAATATGGGATTGAATGTTTTTTACAAGAACTCAATTGTAACCACTACCAAGAGTTATCAACAAAGGAAAAACCTGTGTAAAACTTGTGGATAAGTTGTGCACAACTTTATTTTTATCATTTAAATCATGTATTTAATAACAAAGCGCCCAGTGATTATCTTTTCTAGGCACAAATTGCAAAAGCACATTGACGAGAGCTCATAATTCATGGAAAATAGAAGGTTAATCCTGTAAAGAGCAAAAAAATGAAACGCACATATCAACCATCTGTAACACGCCGCAAACGTACCCACGGTTTTCGTGTTCGTATGAAGACTAAAGGCGGGCGCCAAGTTTTAAATAACCGGCGTGCCAAAGGTCGCAAACGCTTAGCTGTTTAACGATTTGGCATGGAAAAAACTTAACCATGCCAAGATAGCGGTCTTTTTGATTTGATCACAGCTTCGTTGCTAGAAAATGGCGGCATCGCTTCCGGACTAGCTAATCGAAAAAGCAAAAGAAAAACCAAAACCACACTTCATAAAAAAGCGATTTGTTGCTTTGGGTCTATTATTAAGACCCAAACTTTGAATAAATAAAATTTTGTAACTAGGAAGATCATCGGGTCTTAAGATCAAATCACACGTGATGTTTAACTTACCGAAAATACAGATATTACGAAAAAGCAAAGAAATTTCCGCAACTCTTTTTGCCAAACCAAAAAGAACGACGTATTTCTCCTTTCATCGGGTAAGTCAAGAAAAAGATCTTTTCCGAATTGGTTTAGCGATCCCCAAGAAAAAAGCGCGAAGAGCGATTGATCGCAATAGGATTAAACGCTTAGCACGCGAAGCTTTTAGACAAAGTCCAACGAAACCTCAAGCTGATCTAGTTATCAAATTAGACGCTCCAATCGGTAAAAAAACAAACAATCGCTTACGTGAAGCAGAACGCATACAAATAAAAAAGCAGTTAAATAATTTTTTTTTCGAACTTGTTTAAATGAAAAAAACAGTAATCACACTTTTGCGAGCTTATCAGTGGTTAATTAGCCCGTTATTAGGCAATCGATGCCGGTTTCACCCTTCTTGCTCACAATACGTGCGGGATGCTATTGAACAACGAGGTGTCTTTAAGGGGCTTTGGTTGGGGTGTTTGCGGCTATCAAAATGTGGTCCATGGCATGCTGGTGGTTATGATCCTGTCACATCCGATTCAGAAACTGTGTCTCAGAAGAGTCATACTTAAGACAACAGTCCAATTTACAATCAAACATCAATTTATAAGATAAAAATTATGGAAATTAAAAAAACACTGTTGTGGGTAGTATTTTCAGTTTCAGGGATACTACTTTTAAATAATTGGCAAATATCGCAAGGTCAGCCGCCCTTACCCTTTTTAGCACAGCCAACCAATCAAAACACCACAAAAGAGGAAGTCGTAAATCGGGGAAGCCAAATGCCAACGCCGGTGAGCAAGAGCCCCATAGCAGTAGCAGCACCAACAGATGGCGGTTTAAAAGCCACTGAAAAAACAGACACCTTACGTATCGAGTTAAAAAATGATGTTTTGGATCTGGTGTTAAGTAACCGCGGCGGAACTATAGTTTCAGCAGCACTCAGGAAACACTTCAATGATGGCAAAGCAGTTACCTTATTTGCCATCGATCAAAATAGTACGTACTTTGCACGAAATGGCCTCATTGCTGAGGGTATAGATGCCCCGAATCATAATGATATTTTTCGCCATCAAATTTCAGCAAATGGGCAAAAAATCACCTTTACCTTGGAAAAGAATGGCATTCTATTAGAAAAATCCTATGCCCTCATACCAGATAGTTATGTTGTAGAAACCACTTATCAAGTTACAAATAAAACAAATAAAACCGTTACGCCATCTCTTTATTTAGAGCTCGTGCGAGATAACCAGTCTATTGATGAAAGTCAGTTTTATAGCACTTTCACGGGGCCGGCTATTTACAGGGAAAAAGAAAAGTTTCAAGAAGTTAGTTTTGCAGACATAGAAAAAAATAAAGTCAAAACAATGTCTGCTCTTAACAAGGGAGAAAACGGTTGGATTGCAATGGTGCAACACTATTTTGCCAGCGCTTGGATTCCACAAGTAGAGTTTGTTAGAGAGTTTTATTTTGACAAATTAGAAAAAAACCTATACCGAATTGGGATTAAGTCTGGATTTAATGAGATCGCTCCAAATGGATCGGCCGCGCAAACAGCGAAGCTTTTTATTGGACCAGAAGATGAAAAAATATTAAAGCTAATCTCGCCAGAGTTTGAACTAATTAAAGATTACGGAATGCTCACGATCATTGCTAAGCCTATATTTTGGCTTTTAACGCAGATTCATAGCATCGTAAATAATTGGGGCTGGGCCATTGTGATTCTGACGATTTTAATTAAGCTCGTTTTCTTCCCTTTATCGGCTGCTAGTTATAAGTCGATGGCACGAATGAAAGAGGTTCAACCCAGATTAGTGCAAATGAAAGAGCAATATAAGAATGACCCGCAAAAACTAAATGCGGCGATGATGGAAATGTATAAAAAAGAAAAAATTAATCCTTTGGGCGGTTGTTTACCAGTATTAATTCAAATACCTGTTTTCATTTCGTTATATTGGGTTCTATTGCTAAGCGTAGAAATGCGTGGCGCTCCTTGGATCGGATGGATTTATGACTTATCAAAACCGGAAACGTCGATTAGTGATTTAATTGGTATAGGTATACCGATTGGAGTATTACCAATCCTTATGGCAATCTCCATGTATATACAGGTGAAGTTAAACCCCACGCCACCAGATCCTGTGCAGGCCAAAGTGATGTTATATATGCCATTAATCTTTTCTCTGATGTTCTTCTTTTTCCCATCGGGACTGGTTTTATATTACATCGTAAATAATATTTTATCCATTGCTCAGCAATGGCAAATTAATAACATGTTTGCAACCAAAAAAGCGTAGTTACACTGCGATGTTTGGCAAGCGTGCACCGATCATTGCTCTAGCAACAGCTTCAGGCAAGGCGGGGGTCGGGGTTATACGCCTATCCGGCGAAGATTTGAGGGGGTTTATCGAGAAGCTTTTCCACATTGAGCTAATTCCGCGCCAAGCAACCCTTTTAACGTTAAAAAGCGCCAGCTCGGAGCCGATAGATACGGGGTTGGCACTTTTCTTCCCGAGTCCGAACTCATTTACTGGAGAGGATGTTCTTGAGTTTCAAGGGCACGGTGGTATTTTGGTGATGGACTTAATCATCCAAAGGTGTTTGGAGGTGGGTAAGCCATATCATTTGCGATTAGCAAACCCTGGGGAGTTTAGCGAGAGAGCATTTCTCAATAATAAGATTGACTTAGCGCAAGCAGAAGCCATTGCAGATTTAATCGATGCAAATTCACAGGCTGCAGTGAAGAGCGCCTCCAGATCCTTAACAGGAGTATTCTCAATTGAGGTCAATGAGCTAATTGATCGGTTGACACAATTAAGGGTACTTGTAGAGGCAACCTTAGACTTTCCAGAAGAGGAAATTGATTTTTTAGAAAAGGCACAAGCGAAAAATCAGTGGCTTTTTATTTGTCAAAGCTTAAACAAGCTTTTAAAGGCCTCAGAACAAGGAGCCATTTTACGCACGGGGGCGTTAGTAGTTTTAGCAGGGGCCCCCAATGTTGGTAAAAGTTCAATTTTAAATCAACTTGCAGGGCAAGATCTTGCTATTGTTACACCGGTTGCCGGCACGACCAGGGACCGCTTGCGCGAGACGATACAAATAGATGGGGTACCAGTTCAACTGATAGATACTGCAGGCCTTCGTGATGGTATTGACGAAGTAGAAAGATTAGGAATTGAACGCTCTTGGCAAACGATTCGAGAGGCGGATGTGATTCTTTTTATTCGGGATATAACTCAATTAAATGAGACAGAACACGACGAGTTATACATAGAAATTCAACGCGGGATATCGCACGAAGTGCCCCCCCCCATCATGATTGAAGTTTGGAATAAACAAGATGCCATCAATCACATGCCCCATCTAGACCGTTTAGTCATATCCGCTAAAACCGGGTATGGTTTTGAGGAGTTGAGGGCGCGTATTTTGCAAGCGATTGGTTGGGAAAGTCAGTCTGAAAACGTAATTTTTGCACGTCAAAGGCATATTGATGCTCTTTTACGGGGCTTAGAACACGTTCAGAATGCTGGAAATTATTTATCATTGGGTAATCAAAGCTTAGAGCTTTTCGCCGAAGAGCTGCGTCTTGCACAAGTTAGTTTAGGCGAGATCACTGGAAAAGTGCTTGCGGATGAACTATTAGGTAAAATATTCAGTTCATTTTGTATCGGAAAATAAATAACTAGTAAAAATACTCGATTCGCCAAAAATAAAAAAATGGTCGTTTCTAGGTTGCGGTGCAACAAGAAATAATCAAAAAGAGTGCGAAAATATGAAAAAATTTAATAAACTTCAAAGAAACCAAAGCCATGAACCAACAAACGCCTTATGAATTAAGTAAACTCAACACCCCTACATCAATTAAAAACCAGAATCTCATTAATTGGGTTCGAGAAATTGCGACATTAACGCAACCCGATCAAGTTTATTGGTGTGATGGAACTGTCGCGGAATATGATCGTCTTTGCCAACAAATGGTTAGTTCTGGCATGATGAAAAAACTGAATCCAGCCAAAAGGAAAAACTCTTACATAGCCAATTCTGATCCGTCTGATGTCGCTAGAGTAGAAGATCGCACTTTTATTTGTTGGGAAAAGAAGGAGCAGGCAGGTCCAACGAATAACTGGATAGACCCCGTTGAAATGCGCAAAACGATGACTGGCCTGATGGCTGGTGCAATGCGGGGAAGAACCATGTATGTTGTGCCCTATTCTATGGGGCCCTTAGGATCTCCAATAGCTCATATCGGCGTAGAGTTAACCGATAGCCCTTTTGTAGTAGTTAACATGAAGTTGATGACCCGTATGGGTAAAGAGGTTTTTGATCTTTTAGGTACACATGCAGAATTTGTGCCTTGCATCCACTCTGTAGGAAAGCCACTAGAGCCGAATGAGAAAGATGTTTTATGGCCATGCCAGCCCACCAAATACATTGTGCATTATCCAGAAACACGTGAAATTTGGTCATATGGATCCGGTTATGGTGGCAACGCTCTACTAGGTAAAAAATGTTTCGCTTTACGGATTGCATCCATTATGGGGCGGGCACAAGGTTGGTTAGCAGAGCATATGTTAATTCTAGGGGTGACCTCACCCGAAGGAAGAAAATTTCATGTTGCCGCAGCTTTTCCTTCAGCTTGTGGGAAGACAAACTTTGCAATGCTAATTCCACCAGCCGGATTTGATGGTTGGAAAGTTACTACGATTGGGGACGATATTGCTTGGATTAAGCCAAGGGTTGATCCGAAAACTGGAAAAACACATTTGTTTGCAATCAATCCAGAAGCTGGTTTATTTGGAGTTGCACCGGGAACAAATACGATAACCAATCCCAACTGTATGGCGTCTTTACATGAAAATGCTATTTTTACCAATGTTGCGTTAACGGATGATGGGGATGTTTGGTGGGAGGGTATGACTAAAGAGATCCCTCAACATTTAATCGACTGGCAGGGTAATGACTGGACACCCGCAGATGCGGCAGCTGGAAAAAAAGCGGCCCATCCAAATGCGCGCTTTACCGTTGCAGCTATTAATAATCCAGCGGTAGACCCTGAGTGGGACAACCCAGAAGGCGTGGCAATAGACGCGTTTATATTTGGTGGTAGACGTTCGACAACCGTGCCGTTA
>CALPOM020000029.1 GCA_943325205.2 Thermoflexus hugenholtzii JAD2
ACTATTAATCCCATTTGATTTAATTTATCAGTAATACCAGGAGCTTTTAGTGCAAAGTTAATCGCATCATTTAATTTTGCAACAATAAAGGCTGGTGTCTTTGCTGGTGCTATATAGCCATGCCAACCGTTTGAATACCAACCCGGTAATGTTTCAGCTATCGCCTCAAAATTAGGATTCATGGGTACTCTTTTTTCATTGGTTATTCCAATCATTTTGATATTACCATTTTTTACTTGCGTAATTTGGCTAGCGACGCTTCCAATACTCACCATGATCTGACCACCTATTAAATCATTTTGAACAGGTGCTGCGCCCTTATATGGAATATGGCTAAATTTGATATTCGCATTTTGTGCAAAGTGTTCGAAGGTTAAATGTGGAAAACCTCCGTCGCCATTCGTTCCAACCGTTAGCATTCCAGGATTTTTTTTTGCCCAGTCGATTAATTGAGCTACTGTATTGAATGGGGTCTTATTATTAGCAGTGATTACAAGATAATTAAAAGTAGATATGGTTATAGGAGAAAAATCTTTGAGGGGATTGTAAGGTAAATTTCTCTTGGTGTGGGGTAAAGTAACTAAATTACCTCCTTGCCCTACTCCAATAGTGTATCCATCAGGTTCTGCTTTGGCAATCAAATCTGCGCCAATAATACCAGCAGCGCCTGGTCGATTCTCAACAATGACAGGCTGGCCTAAACGATCAGAAATTTTCTGTTCAATCATACGTGATATGAGATCGCCTGTTTCACCAGGAGGAAACGGCACAATAATCTTGATCGGCCTTACTGGATAATTATCTGCAAAAGCACGTAAACAAGGTAAACAACTAGACAAAATTGCTACGATCAGAAAATATCTTTTTAGGTAGGTCACTTCCACATCTCCAAATTATTATATTTTTAACAATATGAGAATAATATATTTTTAAGATTTGAGGTAAAAAATTTTTATTTGTAGATGCTTGACTAAAGTCTAAGTCGGGAATCAGTATTTGAATACATCTTATTAAATTTAGACTTTGAAAAGATCAGTCTGGCCTTTTTTCGAAGGCACACCTTTTTATTAAATCTTAAATCCAGTAAAGGTTTCTTTTGCAAAAAATTTCTGCCATAATGAATGCTCCCTTCAGTAGTCTTTGCTCACATAAATACCGCATCAAAGTCTCAATATTATGTTACATCATCTATCTTGACCCGACTTATGATCCAGCACGCTCCAGCAATTAAGATAATGGCACCACTCTCATATAGCAATATTGAAGGGTCTCCGTCTTTTCCCTGAAGGATAATCAACCTGCTCAAAGCAGTCATTGCAATAAACAAAGGTATCGTTATTGGAATCCGATGGCTAGAATAAAAGGCTGCAAGCATTCCAAGTACCTCAGCATAAATAAACATGAGTAAGAGATCCTGCAGTTCTACGCGACGATTAGAGATTAAGGAAAAAATTTCTTGGCACATTGCTGCAATTGTGAAAATTGCAATAATAATTAAAAATATTTTTTCGATTAAACCAATGATATTTTTTACGTTCATATTAGAGTGGACCAAATAACGAAGTATTGTTAACAGAGTTAAAGTGCTGATTTGACAATATCGCAACTGAGCAGGGTTGCAATACAACTGACATCGAAGTTAAATATTACAAGATATTTATGCAAAATCAAAGTACTATATTTTTGACCCGATTCATAAACTTCATGAGGAGCCCTTTCGAACAATGCCTCATGGAGTCGGCTTAATTACCTCAAATCTAACTTTGACTTATCAATTAACAATTTGGAAGATTCAATTTTTCATTCACTAATATCTTTCCTTATGGCAGAGCATCGCTTAAACTACACAATTAAAAATTGGGCTCACTTCAATTCAAGGAAAAAATGATTCAATTATTAAATCCCAAAACAATTTCGGCACCTAATGGAACATATTCTCACGGTGTGCTAGTTACTAGAGCATCAAAATTTTTAGTTATCTCTGGTCAGGTTGCCATCAAATCCGACGGGACTATCCCAGACTCGTTAATTGAGCAATGTGAGGTTATATGGGGGAATATACTTGCTATCCTTGAAGAATCTGGTATGTCAATAAAAAACTTAATTAAGATTAATTCTTATTTAACTGACACACAACAAATAAAATCTTTTGTTGAAATCAGAGCAAAATATCTACAAGGTCATTGTCCAGCTTCAACGCTAGTTGTCGTTTCAGCTTTAGCGAATCCAAGATTTTTGATTGAAATCGAGGGCTATGCTTTGATAGACTAATCGGATAACTCCAATTGATTTATTTATCTCAAAAGATTACTGGGTTGATTGCCTCTGTTTAAGGGTAGCTAGTAAATTTTTATCTTGGGGGGGGTAGGATCAAGCTTGAAAATTAAATAGTATGGATACTTTTCTGCTTAAATTGACTGTGGCGATTCTTCATTGTTTAATAAATAACCAACGAGTTGTTTCAAATCAAGGCGAGGATCTAGCCAACGAATTTTGATAGATTAAGCGACAAAATTTAGGTATGTCAGGCAGTTGATTTAATCTCTACAATCTTTCGTATAAGAATTAATGGATTGATGAAAGGCTTTTTCAAACTGAGGAACTGATTCTCCGTGAAAGGTAATAATATCTTGAATGTCTAAGACGCGGCCAACAATTACCTGATCTTCATCATCAAATTCTATGCTAGCTTTATAGCCTTTATATTCGATCACATTTGTCATCCTGGCTTAATCTTTCCTTGAATCATAACTCTCTTAAGCATTTAAATTACTATCTTATGCTATCTCTTCTAGGATATGGTCGGTGCGGATTCAAACGAAAAGACTTCATTTCAACCTTATGGCAAAGCTAACCATCAAATTACTCTATCACCAGCTGAGTTTTGGATGAATGATTTAGAAAGATCCCCGCTTTACCAATGAGCTAAGTTGCTTGCGATCATTGGGAGCTTCACGTTGCCTCAGGGTATCAGGCAGCGTAGATGCATCTCCACGTTTACCCACTACAGCTAACATTTGGAGGGTATGGTGCTCAGGCATTTTCAATACTTGTGCCCCAGCTTCTTTATCGAAACCACCAATACCATGCATAGCCCAGCCTTGAAGATGTGCTTGTAATGCCATATAAGCCCAAGCAGCCCCTGCATCAAAAGCGTGCATGGCATTAGGAATTAAATCAGGAGAGCCAGCTTTGGCTATTAATTGATAAGAAGCAACAGCTATCAAAGCACTTGCCTTATCGACCCAAGCTTGGTTATTTGCATTCAATGTAGCAAAGAGGGTATCCCACTCAGGATCATTACGCAAAATTAATACGAATCGCCATGGTTGACCGTTATTAGAGGATGGTGCCCATCTTGCAGCCTCAAGAAAACTCATGATCTCGGGTTCAGAGATAAGCTCTCCAGTAAAAGCACGTGGCGACCAACGCTCAAGAAATTGCGCATCAATGAGGAATTCTGCTTTTCGATTATTAACAATGGGTGATGCTTGGCTCATATTTTCAATTCCTAAAAAGTTAAGTTCATATTTTACTAGCCGAAAAGGCTTTTGAAAATCTAGATTGTCAAGTAATAAAGACTCAGTTCACAGCACCCCTGAAGGAGAATGCATTGGCATAGATCAAGAAGATTTAAAAGATTGACGCTTTCAAATACACCACTGCGTCAATTACTCTGGCACAATCCCAGCACTTTTTAAGACCTTTGGCCACTTGGCTACTTCAGCTTTAAGCATGGCTTCTGTCTCTAAATGATTCATTTGAATGATGCGCCCACTACCCTGTTGTAATTTTTTCCGGATATCAGCGGACTGCATGGCAATATCAATCTCACTGCGCAGTCTTTCAACAATAGCCTGCGGAGTTTTAACTGGTGTAAACAAACCAAACCAAGTTTCCATCTCCAAATCTAAGGTTCCCGTTTCAATAACTGTAGGAATCGAGGGAGCATCAGGTGCACGCTGCCTGCTAGATACAGCAAATCCTTTGAGTTGATTACTTTCTAAATAAGTTCGGGCGGTAGTCGTGTTATCAAAAAATAGATCTAAGCGTCCTCCCAATAGATCAATATAAACTGGCTGAGCGCCTTTGTAGGGAACTAATTGGATATCCACATTACCCATGCCCTTAATTAATGATGCTAAGATAAATTGCCCAGTTCCTGGGCCGCTTGCACCAAAATTCAATTTCCCGGGATTCGCTTTGGCATAACTGAGCATGTCCTTCATCGTATTAAAAGGTAAATCTTTTCTACCTACCAAAGTATAGGAATGAGAAATCACCAATCGTAAGGGAATAAAGTCTGTTAGTGGGTCATAACCCAGATTTTTATGAAGTCCAACATTTAAGGCCATATTTGAAAGACCACCTACGATCAGGTGATAGCCGTCTGCTGGTGCTTTTGCAATAACTTGCGTACCTGCTAAGGTACCGCCACCAGATCGATTCTCCACAATAAATTGTTGCCCCATTTGCTCAGATAATTTACTACCCAGCACCCGAGCGACTAAATCAAAGCCACCCCCAGGTGCTGAAGGCGCAACGATACGGATGGGTTTATTGGGATAGTCTGTTGCAATCTGTTGGGCTGACAAATGGCTACCAATGAAAAAGAAAAGAATTGAGCTAATTAATATTTTTAACATGTTTTGTAGAAAGTTCATTGGGCAAATAATTTTGCAGAATATACTCTAAATTCTACATGAAACTGCAAATAAGATTGCGTATTTAAATTCGCCAGCATTCGCGTACTTTAAGAGCAACTACCCTTTCAAGAGAAGTTGCTTAAGCTTAAATAGTTTGATATGCCTAAAACTATAGATCCAAGATCGCCTTTGAAATATATTGATGAATTATAAATATAAACTTGGCGCTCTCTTTTTGAATACCCCTTCAAAGTTTAAAATTTAACCTTTGACTCTATCTAACCATAAATTCCATGATCTTTGAATTTGACTATCATTTGCAGCAGATGCTTTTTCTGCTTCACTGATATTTAGGTAAGTTACTTCCCCCATATGCATAGCTTGCATTTGTAATTTGGCATTCATTTCTGCATAAATAGATCTGTAGACAACTTGCTCTATGGAGTTACCAACTACAGTAGCGCCATGTCCACGCATTAGCACACAATTACTTTTTCCTAAGGACTTTGCCAGAGCCTCACCTAAATAAACGTCCCTAATTAGCATGTCGGACTCTTCATCCATGTCCCTAATTTCAAAAAAAACGGAACCTTGACCTAAAAATCCAGCCATATGATAGACCGGTTTTAGGGGAATATTCGTTACTCCAAATGGAATGACGCTTGCAGAGTGATGGTGAACAATGGACATCACGTCAGGTCGTGAACGATAAATTTCACCATGAATAAAACGCTCTAAATAAGGGCGGCCAGGATTTAAACTCAGTGCATTACCAGCAAAATCGTAGCAAACAATATCTGTTTCACAAACTAGTGCAGGAGCTCTATTACAAGACAAAAAGAAGGACTCCGGTAAAGAGTCATTACGAACACTAATATGTCCAAAGCCATCTACCACTCCTTGATCATACAAAATATGATTGGCAATCACCAAATTACCCACTAAGTCTTTATTGATATCCACAAAAAATCTCCAAATAAAAGGCTGCTACGACACACCTTCGGCATTTCTCAATATGGCCTAATGCATAAAAATATGAGCATCTAGGACATATTCAATCGTTAACGCCGAATGATAGCATTCTTATTTTAATTACTTTTGTTCAGTATCGGACTCGCTTGTCATTACGAATAATCTTTTGCTTTATTCAAACATGTTTCCCTAGAGGCGATTCAAGGCATTAGTAAAACGTTTCAAGAGCTCTCGAACTTCCAGCTCAGAAATAATCATTGGTGGACAAAAAGCAATCGTATCGCCAATAGCTCGAACAATTAACCCCTCTTCTTCAGCAATACGAGCGCATTTAGCGCCATAATTAGGCGCAAGTTCAACCCCTGCTAATAAGCCAATACCACGTACTTCTTTTACCAAAGAGTGACTTCGAAGATTCATCAGGCCACTAACTAAACTTGGTCCAACCTGTTGGACATGATCAACAATATGCAGTTCATCGTAAATTTTCAAGGTCTCTAGAGCAACAGCAGAGGCAACAGGATGCCCCGAGTACGTCATCGTCAATCCAAAAAGGCCTAACTCACCACTTTGTCGCTCTATAGCTTCATAAACCCGTGAGCAAATCATGAGTGCCGAAATGGGTATATAAGCGCTAGACAAGGCCTTAGCGCAAACTAATAGATCGGGTTGAAGTTGCATGGTGGTCGATCCAAACATTTTGCCAGTCCGTCCGAATGCAGTTACTACCTCATCACAAACTAACAAAATATCATGCTTCTTGAGAAGAATTTGAAGCTGTTCGTAATAGCGAGCAGGCGGAATGACGATACCACCTGCTGCCATCACGGGCTCCACAAAAAATGCAGCGATTGTGTGCGCCCCCTCTTTATGAATCAGTTTTTCTATATCGGCGATTAACCGATCACTATAGTTATCCTCTGTTTCACCGGGGTGGGCATGCCGAGAAAAATGCGGGGTTGAAACATGTAAAAAACCTGGTAAAGGTAGATTAAACTTTTCATGCGCATAACTAACCCCTGAAAGGCTTGCTGAGGCAATCGTATTACCATGATAAGCCAGCTGATGTGATATGAATTTCTTTTTTTCAGGCTGTCCAAGGGCATTCCAAAAATACCAACTTAGACGCGCCGCACAGTCAATCGCCTCTGAGCCAGTGCTAGCAAACCAAATTCTAGACATGGGAACGGGGGCCATGGACAGTAATTTTTCTGCTAATTCGATCACTCGTGGGTGACTTTTATGATTGGTTAAGGGGTAGTAAGCTAACTCCATCATTTGCCGATGGGCAACGTCAGCTAGTCGCTCGTTTCCATAACCCAAAGCAATACACCACAAACCAGACATGGCCTCAATATAGTCACGTCCATGTATATCTTGAACCCATACTCCTTTTCCAGACTGCATTACGCTGGCACCACGCTGGGCGTGGGCTGATAAATTGGTAAGCCCATGAACAACAGCTAGAGCGTCTCGGGTCTGGAGAGAATCATTCGTTGACATCAGGCATCCTTTCAAATCAAAGTCGTATTACTTATTTAAAATGCTTGATATTCCCATATCAAGACTAATAAACGCAGAGGTAGATTTCAGTTAAAGATAAATAGGCATCGATTAGGAATATCATCAAATTTTGAGAGTAATGAATAAACAGCTAATTTCAAGAAAGTGTAATTGATGTTTACCAACTTCGCATATTCAAAGCGCAATTCAATTTGCCTTTAAATCATTCCTCTATGACCATTGGTCATGGGCTCTGCCCTAAGCTCCTACACTATGCTCATTGGGGCTTTGCGAGCTAAAGCACTTTCCAACCGATAACAATTTATTTCATCAATTTCATCTAGTTAATCTTTGCGCCAGATGCCTTCACAATCTTTAACCAACGAGCAGATTCAGACTCAATGAATTGGCCAAACTGTCCCGGTGTGCTACTGAGCACATCCATGCCCTGAGCTTGTAACTTTTCACGTACCGCAGGAAGAGCTAGGATACTGAGAATGTCCGAGTTGATTTTTTGAATTACCAAGTCAGGTGTCCCAGCAGGCGCCGCCATTCCAAACCAAGCAGAAACATTAAATCCAGGCAGGCCCTGACTTGCTAAACTAGGTACTTCAGTCCACCAGGCAAGTGACTTTTCAGAAGTTACACCAAGTGCTCTTAATTTTCCAGCTTTCACCTGTGCAATTGCTACAGGCACACTAGCAAATGCCATAGTAACCTGCCCTGATAAAACCGCACTGACACTCTCCGGTGTACTTTTATAAGGCACGTGTAGGAGTTTTATCTGCCCCAAACTAGACATCACTTCGCCACTCAAATGCTGTGAAGTGCCACTTCCACCAGAGGAATAAGATAAGTCACCCGGTTTTTTAGCTGCCTGATCGAGTAATTCTCTGAGGGATTGAGCTGGGTTAGAAGGATGTACTACGAGTACATTTGGATTGGCCCCCATCAACACAATCGGCGCAAAATCTTTTATCGGATCAAAGGACATACTCGGATACATCGCAGCGTTAATAGCGTGCGTGCTAATGGTTGCTAATAACAGTGTGTGACCATCGGCAACTGATTTAGCCACAAAATCAGCCGCCACATTTCCGCCAGCTCCGGGCTTGTTCTCTACGATTACTGGTTGGTTTAATTTTTTAGACCACTCGTCAGATACAATGCGAGCCAATATATCAGCCGATGATCCAGGGCCTATCGTTACAACTATTTTGATGGGCTTCGTGGGAAAGGCAAAAGCGACATTCATTAACAGCACTAACAGCGCGCAAAATACTGCTTTAAGAGAAAAAAACATGTGATAAACCTTTCTTGTCAAATGACGGCAACAGCTTGTATTTCGATCACAATTCCAGGCCGCGCAAAGTGCGAAACTGTAATTAATGCGCTAGCAGGATATCTACCCGGGCTAAATTTCTCCGAACGAATTTTGACAAATTGATCACCAAAGCGGGGATCATTAATAAACACGGTCATGGTAACTAGATTGTCCAAAGTTCCGTCTAATCTTCTCAGGGTCTGATCGATGAGAGAAAAACAAGCGTGCGCTTGGGCAGAAAAATCCCCCGAAATATCACGCCCATCTAAATCAGTTGTAGTTGTCTGACCAGCTAGCCATACAGTTCTTCCACCTTGCGTAATGACTGCCGGTGAAAAAGCACGCGAGGCTTGCATCGCGTTCGGTTCAAGATAAGTAATTTTTGCTGGCTCAGACATATTCTATCTCTCTAATAATTAACATGTGGCAACATGCTTATGTCAAAATATCATAACCGAATTACTTGCAATGCTGCACTTTTTAAGGATACAGGCCTGATGTCATTAAAAACCACTATTCGTATTGCCTATATATCAGGAGGATTTCCCCTGTGGGCCTTGCATGTTGCCAATGAAAAAGGCTTCTTTAAGAATGCTGGTCTTTCCAGTGAGTTTACCCAGTCAGCAACATCCAATGCCCAAATGATTGGCCTCCAACAAGGGCAATATGATATTGGTTTACAACTACCAGATCATATTGTGAGATCCACTGCTAATGGTCATCCAATGCGAATCATTGCTGCGCAGTCGCACCCTCCTGATGTGGGGTTAATTGTTAATCATGGGATTCAAAATCTTGCGCAATTAAGAAATCAACGCATAGCAGTCGATGGGGCTAATACAGGATATTCAATCTTATTAAAAAAACTTTTGCTTTCTGCAGGACTTACTCTAGAGGATTATGAATTAATTGAGGTCGGTGGAACTAAGGAGCGCCTAGATTATATGAAATCAGGTCAAGTAACGGCCTGCCTACTCAATCCGCCCTTTGATCAAGAATTAATCCAACTTGGCTATACCAAGCTTACCTCAACCGCGCAAGCCTTTCCAGAATATCCAGGGCCTGTGGTTGCTGCTATGGATTCGTGGATCAATCAAAATCGTAGCACCGCACTGGACTTTCAAAAGGCCTGGCAGGAATCCTGGAAATGGCTAATCGATCCGTTAAATACTGTACCTGCTATAGAAATTGCCATTCAACATTTAAATGCAACTGAGATCAGCGCCCAAAATACCCTCAAGAATATTCAAAAAAAGGGGATTCCTGGCATGAGTCTAATGGGCATTACCCAAGTCATTGATATGGTCCTTGCATCGCAGGACCAGCGGCCCAAACCAGAAGAGTTACTTTTTTCTAAGTGATAACTTATTAGAGCGGCCGCTTATTTCTCAATCAAGTTGATTTAGAAATAAAGTAGGCCTTAGGAACATTGGTATACCAAACAACGCCATCGCCAACCTGACCTGTTTTACAAACGGCTACTATTTTTTCCATGAGTATTTCAGCAATTTCGTCGTTACATACAATTTCTATACGAATCTTTGCAGAATAATCTGTCAATTCCTCTTTGATATTCACCTTCATCGTCTTTGCTGGCGCACTACAGCCCTCTACCCGCGTCACAGTCATGCCAGGAAAATCTGGGGTTTCAAGTAACATAAGTCTTAAAGCGGATAACTTATTTGGCCGAATTATTGCCTTTAACTCAATCATGCTTCTACCTCTTTATCTTCAAATGATCTATATAAAACTGGCAACACTAAGAGTGTTAATGCCGTCGATGTAATCAATCCTGCGATTACAACAATTGCTAAAGGACGGGTTACCTCTGAACCTGGACCTCCGGAGAACAACATTGGTACAAGGGCTAACATCGCTACAGAGGCAGTCATCATAACAGGTCTAAAACGATGCCCACAACCATGCGATAGAGCATCTTCCATACTATAACCATCCTCACGTAATTGCTTAATAAATGAAATCAAAACAACCCCATTTAAAACTGCAATACCCCATAAATTAATAAATCCCACAGTCGCCGGAACAGATAAATATTCGCCAGCTAGCAATAATCCAAATACGCCACCAATCGAGGAAAAAGGGAGTACTAAAATTATGAGACTGGCTAGTCGTAAGGATTTAAAGAGCATAAATAGTAAGAAAAATATTGCCAATATAGTTAGGGGAATAATAATCGTCAAGCGCGCCATGGCACGCTGCATATTCTCGAATTGCCCACCCCATTCAAGACTATACCCTTCCGGCAATTCGATCTGCTGACCGATCAAATTCTGCGCTTCTTTAACAAAGCCTCCTAAATCTCGCCCCTCCACATTCACCCCAACCACTAAACGACGCCTACCTGACTCCCTGGAAATTTGGGCAGGACCCTCAACCAAAGAAATATCTGCCAAATCGCGCAAAGCAACTTGAGCACCATCTTGAGAATATAAAATAATAGTTTCTATGGCGTCAATCTTGTCGCGATAGATAGACGGATATCGAAGAACTAGAGGGAAGCGTCTTTCACCCTCATAGACTGTGCTAGCCTGTTTGCCGCCAACAGCTGTCTCGATGACCTCATTAATGTCTGAAACATTAATACCATAGCGCGCTATGGCGTCTCGATCAATCTTAATATTTAAATAATTTTGGCCAGATGCCTGTTCAATCCGAAGATCATTACTACCCTTCATTTTGACTAAAGTTTGGCCTATTTGGGAACCTAATTTCTGTAAAGTAGCTAAATCCTCACCAAATATTTTTACCGCAACTTGTGAGCGAACACCGGAGACCATCTCGTCAACTCTTGCAGCAATTGGCTGAGAGATCGCTAATTCAATACCTGGAAGGGTTTTTAGCTTTTCACGGATGAGTTGCGCAATAGCCTCCTGACTCAGTTCTCGATTACCAAGAGGCTTTAATGTCACGATCGGATCAGATTCGTTTGGCTGTCCCGGATCGGCGGGTGATTCCCCTTTACCAAGACGGGAAACGACCATCTCAACACCTGGAATAGTCATGATTCTTTTAATCGCCTCAAATTCTAATTTAATCGATTCATCTAAAGAAATATTGGGTGCACGGGTAATTAAAGGAGTTATTGAGCCCTCTTGCATCACTGGGATAAACGCCTTTCCTAAAAATATAAATACGATGATGCTAGCCCCTAAAGCGAATAAAGACCGCTTCACAACTAATTGTGGATGAGCCAAAGACCAGCTTAAGCAGTAGTCATAGTAGCGACGTAAAAATTGGATGATTTTTGTGTCTGCCTCACTGCCACCTTTCAGAATATAGGAACACAGCACTGGAGATAAGGTAAATGAGAGTATCAATGAAATTGATAAAGCAATCGCGATTGTAATTGCCATGGGAGCAAACATTTTTCCTTCCATGCCCTCTAATGACAATAATGGCATGAATACAAGAATAATAATTCCAACTCCAAAAAGAACGGGCTTGCCAACCTCTGAAGCAGCTTCTAAAATAATTCGATTTTTTGATTCGCCCGACTTGAGTCGTTCTCCCAATTTTGAGAAGGTATTCTCTACAACCACCACAGAACCGTCCACCATAATTCCAATAGCAATGGCTAGTCCACCCAAAGACATCAAATTCGCCGAGATGCCATAACGGTTCATGACTAAAAATGTTAATAAAGGTGTAAGAACGAGCGTAGCGACCACGATCAGGGAAGATCGGACATCTCCTAAAAAAAAGAATAATAAAATAATTACAAGAATTACTCCTTCAATTAATACTTTTGCGACATTCGACATCGCCGCATTCACTAAATCAGTACGGTCATAAAAGGGCACAATCTGTAACCCATCTGGTAATAATTTATTATCATTAATATGGGCCACTTTGATCTTTATTCGGTTGACGATTTCACGCGCATTGCCACCCCGAATCATTTGAATAATACCCGCCACACTCTCGGTGTCGCCGTTCTTAATAGCCACACCTTGTCTTATTTCACTGCCAACCGTTACCTCTGCAACATTTTTAATAAAAACCGGAATTCCTTTCACTTCTTTGAGAATAATTTTACTAATATCATCTGGCTTGGTGATTAAGCCAAGCCCACGAATTAAATACCGTTCGGCATAGCTGGGTAACTGCCCCCCCCCAGAATTAGCATTATTTCTTGCTAATGCTTGATATACATCTTGTAAGCTAATTTGGTAATGCCGGAGTCGTTCAGGGTTGACTAAAACTTGATACTCTCTCGAGTACCCGCCTTGAGTATTGATTTCGGCAACTCCGGGTATGGATCGCAACATGGGGCGAACAATCCAATCTTGAACAGCTCGCCGTTCTGTTAATTCATCAATAGTTAATGCCCTATTTCGGTCAGAAGGATGATCTAGGGTGTACTGAAATACCTCACCCAGGCCAGTTGATGGTGGAGCTAAAACAGGGGTAACGCCTAGAGGCATTTTTGAGGCAACTTCAATTAATCGTTCTGTAACTAACTGCCTAGCGAAATAGATTTCTGTTTTATCAGTAAATACCAAAGTAATAATTGCTATCCCGTTCCGATTGAGGGAACGCATTTCCGTTAATCCTGGCAAGCCAGCCATACCTAACTCAATCGGAATAGTTACAAAGCGCTCGACCTCTTCAGGGGATCTACTAGGGGCCTCTGCAGCTATCTGTACTTGAATATTCGTTACCTCCGGGAAGGCATCTACAGATAAACGTTTTGTTGCAAATAAGCCTGCTACGAATAAAGTACTAGCAAGTACAAATACTAATAAGCGCTGCTGTAAGGATAACCGAACAATTTTTTCAATCATGCCATTAACCGCCACTAAGCTGACGCTTACGCTCAGTATTTAAGTGATATGCACCATCAATAGCAATTTCTTGTCCATCATCTAATCCAGAAATAACGGGTCGATACCCCCTACCTTCAGCACCCAGCTTCACTGGAATCATCCGATAACGATTATCATCTTGACGAATAAAAACGTGATCTTGATTATCTTCTCTAAAAACCGCATTGACAGGCACTACCAGCTTTTCCATCGGTTGACTTTCAATTAACATAGTCGCTAACATCCCAGGTTTCATCTGGCCGTTTTTATTCGGTAACTCCATTCTGACTACAACCGTCCTGGTTTGCGTGTTGACGGTAGAACTGACATGAGCAACTACTCCATCTACCTCTTGATTTCTAAGGGACGGAATGATTAAGGACGCCTTTTGGCCTTTATGAATTAAATACGAATTACTCTCTGGAACCTCCGAAATTGCCCATAAAGTATTTAAGTCTGCGACAGAAAATAAAGCATCTGCGGGCTGCACTACTTGTCCTTTATTAATCTTACGCTCGACAATTTCACCTGTAATCGAAGTAACAACATGATTAATCGATTCGATTAATCCAGTTTTAGCTAAGCGGTCAATACTTGCTTGATCCATTCCCTGCACCCGTAATTGATCGTTCGCCGCTCTATACTCAGCTTTAGTACTACTCGATTCAGACTCCCGCCTTTGTAATTCAGCAAGGGCAATCACATCTTCTTTATATAAAATAGTGGCGCGGTTAGCAGCCTGTTCTGCTAACTGATTAGCGCTTTTAGCTTTTAGGTAAATTAGTTGTGATTGGGTTAACTCTGTAGAGGTGATTTTTGCTAAAACCTCCCCTTGCTTTACCTGTTGGCCAAGATTGGCATATATTTCAGAAACTCTACCCGTCACATTTGCACCAATTCGTGATAGGTGTTGTTCATTAAAATCAATGCGCCCCGATGCACGCAAAACTTCAACAAAAGGTATTAACTCTACCTTTCCATCTTGAATGATGGCCCGTAAATCGTCATTTACAAAAACAATATTTGGATCTTGAACATTTTTAATGATTGGGACTTTATCGAATATCTTGAAATACATAACAGTTACCAAGATAGCTAAAAGCAATGGCACTAGTAGTAATAATCTTTTTATAAACTGGGGTAACTCGTTGTATAACTTAAAAAAGGCTGTCATATTTTTCATATATCCATTAGTAATTATGTTGCTAATTGGGCAGGTTTAGAACTACTATTTCCCTTGATCATTGAATTTTGAGCTTTAACAGAAATATTAAAATCGCTAATCTTTCTGACTGGGTAAATCAATCAAATCAGCGAAGACTATCTAATTTAATGATCCAATCTGGACTTGCCCTTAATCGGTGAATTTCTGTAATGGCTAAAACCAAATCAAATCGCGCTTTAATTAAATCATTACGAGCCGCACGAAAAGTCCGTTGAGCATCCAGGTATTCCAGCATGCCGCGCTCGCCATAGCGATATGAAACTTCGGCAATTCGCCTTGAACTAGAAGCGAGTTCTAACACTTCTTGATCTAAAATTTTCACTTGATAACGGGCTATTTGATACAGCTTATAAGCAGTTTCTATTTGTTGCTCTAGGCTTTGAATTTGTGCCTCGTATTGATTTTTAGCCTTTGATGTATTCGCTAATGCCTCAGCTATATTTCCCTCTTTTCTGTCCCAAATTGGGATATGAACGACCAAGCCATATAAACGATCTGTAAAACTCGGATCGTTAAACTGTTGAGCCTTAAAGGAAAATTTTGGCAAGCGCGAATTTTTCTCTTGACTCAGCTTGAAATCAGCTGCTTCAATCTCCGCTTTCACTTTTTGTAATTCGGGACTTTGCGTTTGAATTTCATTGAGTAATACAGGTAGTGATAACGAAAAATCATAGTTAATATTTTCAGGAATTACTCGATAATCCACGGGTATTGCATGACCAACAACTTGTCGTAATTGACCACGCGACTGCTCGACTCGTAATTTATTTGATTCAGAAATGACTTGTGCATTTAAAAATTCAGTCTGAGACCGGAGTAACTCAAACCGGGCTGTCTCACCAGTATCGTAGCGAATCTGCATTCGATCACGTATCTGTCTTGCTAAGCTTAAGTCTTCTTCGGATGCAATGGCCTCAGCTTCCCGACGCATTAACTCGTAAAACCGTTGATATACCTTAGCAATCATTTCGATTTCAAACGCGGTCTGTGTGGCTTTTGCTACTCGTAGATTAGCCTCAGCAGCCTGAATTCTGGGCGAGCGACTATAAGGCATATCTAGAGGCTGCGTAACTGCCCACGACGATACATTACCAATCGCTAGGGAACCACTATTCGATCGTTGTTGGCCCGAATTGATTTCAAATTCTGGATTCGGATAAGCGCGGGCAATACTCGTTTGACCTTTAATAGACTCATACTGGTCACGAGCGGATAATACTTGCGGACTAGACTTTAACGCAACTAGGATTAACTCATCCAAGGTATATGTATTGTTAGTTTTTGCTGAAACAGAAGCAAACCAACAAGTACAGATTGAAATAAAAAAAAGCCGGTAAAGAACCAAAATAAAGGACTCTGGATAAGGCATTACTATTTCAAAAAATATAGCCAATTGTGCTTAAAACTCTATAACAAGAGAACCCGCTCAATTTATTCATAGTAATGCTCGTTGAAAAATGAAGCTTAAACTGAATAACTACGATATTAAATACAATTATATTCCTAATAAAGCAGAATTTAGCTGATTTACTTTCAACTTTTTCCTACACATAACAAGATCTTTGATCGCTTTATTGGGTGGCTAATCCGCAGCGTGATATCCCCGTTAGAATAATTGACATAAAAATCAAAGTAGTCTTTGATTCAATGAAATTAGGCTATGATAACCAGATATTCCGATGAATTTAGCCAAAAGTCATCAATCCACATAAGCCTATTCGTTCTAAATTATTATTTATTTCGGATCACTGCTGTCCGGTTTAATTGAATTGATTTTAGACGAAACCCAGTATTTATGAGCCTTTCTAGACAATTTATTTTGGTGCCGATTTGAATTTAAATTCCGCTTTTTCAGGTATTTTTAAGACTTTCCCTCTGCCGGAGAGTCCCTATGAATACAGGCAAGACATTGTTCGCACAAGTCATGGAATTTATACCCTGGACCAGCTTTACTCGAATCGTTCAACGCTACAACGCAGACAGTGGTGTTCGTCGTCTGAATTGCGCAGAGCAATTCAGAATCATGGCATTTGCCCAGCTCACTTGGCGAGAGAGTCTGCGCGATATCGAAGTAACACTTGGAGCCAATTACAAGAAGTTATATGCGATGGGATTTCGCCATGCAGTTCACAAATCAACCCTAGCCGATGCCAACGAGACCAGAGACTGGAGGGTCTGGGCAGACCTAGCAGCTTTACTCATCAAGAAAGCTCGCAAACTCTATGCCAGCGAGGATCTTGGCTTAGAGCTCAACAACACCGTTTACGCATTAGACGCAACCACCATCGACCTATGCTTGAGTTTGTTCGATTGGGCGCCATTTCGTACAGCCAAAGCAGCCGTCAAACTACACACATTGTTAGACCTCAGGGGCTCAATTCCTGCATTTATACACATCAGCGACGGGAAGATGCACGAAGTCAATGTACTAGATATGCTCACCTTCGAGCCAGGCGCCTTTTATGTGATGGACCGGGGTTACATCGACTTTCGACGCCTATACAAGCTTCATCAAAGTGGTGCCTTCTTTGTGACCAGAGCCAAAAGCAACCTAGATGCGCGCCGTGTTTATTCTCAGGCTGTAGACAAAGACGTAGGTCTCATCTACGATCAAACCATCATGCTCAATGGGTTCTACAAGGCACAAGAGTATCCAGAGCATCTCAGAAAAGTCAAATACTGCGATCCACAAACCAAGCAAGTATTGATCTTCTTAACAAACAATACCTCGTTGCCAGCACTGACTATAGCGGCTCTATACAAGAGTCGGTGGCAGGTCGAATTGTTCTTCAAGTGGATCAAACAACACTTGAGGATCAAGAAGTTTTTGGGCAACTCAGAGAACGCTGTCAAGACTCAAATCTGGTGCGCAGTGTCCACCTACGTGCTGATAGCCATTATTCGCAAGGAGCTTAACATCAACACCTCACTTTACACTTTATTGCAGATACTTTCGGTATCTATTTTTGAGAAAAATGATATTTCATGGGCTTTCCAGCCTGGTCGACAAATTGAAGATAATGAAGATGATCCTAAGCAATTGAGTTTGCTAGGTTTTTAACCGGACAGTAATGATTTCGGATAGGAACAAAAAAATATGAAGACCAATCGATTTTTTTCAAATACGGCGGTTTTATTTTGAGAGAAGACGCATGGCCTGTTCAACCCCAGAGACAGTTACTGGAAACATCTTACCTTGCACAATATTTTGAATGAGAGAGATAGAGTAGCGATATTGCCATGCACTCTGAGGCTCGGGATTGAGCCAGACAGCCTTAGGCCAACTTGTGATAATTCTTTGGAGCCACTGTGCTCCAGGTTCTTTATTGTGATGCTCGACCGAGCCCCCTGGCTGTAAAATTTCGGATGGACCCATCGTGGCATCACCCACAAAAATCAAGCGCCAATCCGCATTAAACTTGCGTAAAACATCTTGCGTTTCAAAACGCTCAATTTGCCGACGTCGATTTGATTTCCAAAGAAATTCGTAGGGGCAGTTATGAAAATAAAATACCTCCAGATTTTTAAATTCAGACCTGGCGGCTGAAAATAATTCTTCAACCCGGGTAATGTGATCATCCATGCTCCCACCCACATCTAAAAGCATTAATACTTTCAAATTATTATGCCGCTCAGGAATCATCTTGATATCAAGATATCCAGCATTTCGTGCAGTAGATGTAATCGTATCATCCAAATCAAACTCTAATTGGGAACCCTCTCGCGCAAAACGGCGTAAACGCCTTAGAGCGACTTTGATATTTCGAGTACCTAGCTCTATCGTGTCGTCATAATCCCTAAATTGACGCTCATCCCAAACCTTTAAAGCGGTTCGGTTTCCTGCAGAGTCTTTTCCTACCCGAATTCCTGCAGGATTAAAGCCACTATTACCAAATGGTGATGTCCCACCAGTACCAATCCACTTACTTCCCCCCTCATGACGCTCATGTTGTTCTTCAAGTCGTTCCTTGAACATCTCTAAGAGTTTTTCGAGTCCATGTTTTTCAAGCCCAGCTTTTTGCTCTATGGTCAAATTTTTCTTTAATTCTTGCATAAGCCAGTCTAGAGGTATTTCTTTACCTGGAGGGAGCATTTGTTCTAGTTTTTTATAATAACTAGCAAAGGCACGATCAAAGCGATCAAACAAGGTTTCATCTTTGATCAGTGTCACCCGCGCTAAGTAGTAAAAATCCTCAAGTGAAGGTGGCATCAAAGGGGTTGAAAGCGCCTCTAGTAATGTTAAATACTCTTTAACAGATACGGAGAGTTTATGATGGCGCAGATGGTAAAAAAAATCAGCTAACATGATCTTTGAATTCCATACCTTGTATAGGTAACTGGCAGTTATATCTGTGCCATGCACACTTATTGATGTTCAAGCACCTTGACTCAACAAGTCCAATGATCAACGACGAATGCATGTTGAAATAGTCAACCGCGACTCGATCCTGAAGAGCCCCGAATACCCGCCCTTGAGGCCATCACCAAACGCTCTACAAGTTGTAAGTCTTGCTCATTTTTGAGTAAAGCACCCGCCAACAACGGAATTGACGAAGCCGTTTGAGCATCAATCTCCGCTGAACTCATTTGTTCAGCTATTAGCAAGCGTAACCAATCGAGAAACTCGGATGTGGATGGTTTTTTCTTCAGACCAGGCGCCTCACGTAAGGAAAAAAAAGTGTCGAGCGCTGCTCGTAAAACATCCGCGCGCAATTCGGGAAAATGAACATGCACAATACTACTTAGTGTGGTGCGATCTGGAAAACGAATGTAATGGAAAAAACACCGCCTTAAAAAAGCGTCCGGAAGATCTTTTTCATTATTCGAAGTGACAATAACTAAAGGCCGATGGACCGCACTAATTGTTTCACGCGTTTCATAGACATGAAATTGCATTTGATCTAGTTCACGTAATAAATCATTCGGAAACTCAATATCCGCTTTATCAATTTCATCAATGAGAAGGACTACCGGCTCAGGAGCTGTAAATGCCTGCCACAAAACACCCTGCATAATATAGTTACGAATATCTTTAACTTTTTCGTCACCAAGTTGCGAATCCCGCAAACGAGAGACTGCGTCGTATTCATATAGGCCTTGATGAGCCTTCGTGGTAGATTTAATATGCCACTGTAAAAGAGGACGCTCAAGAGCAACTGCAACCTCCTGCGCCAACATCGTTTTACCAGTGCCCGGCTCACCCTTAATTAGTAATGGACGTTGTAGCGTTAGAGCGGCATTAACCGCTAATTTTAAGTCGTCCGTAGCAACATAACGATCAGTACCGTTAAATTGCATATGTTTTTTGGGGGATGAATTCAAAGAGGTCATTAAAAGCCAAATGTAGATAAGAGGTCAAAAAGCACGTTAACTCCAATTATCGTATATTTTGAACTTTTTACCACTCCTAGACGTGAACCACGAATCGGGTTCTAAATTACCCGATTGTTAACTCGATCTTTACTGTGATTGATCATTCTTGGATATTCGCTAAAACTGCTTGCACAATACTTTGCGCGTCTACTCCAAAATAATCTCTCAACACTGCCCGCGTATCACTTCGTCCAAAACCGTCAGTACCCAGCGTAATATACTTTCGCCCTTCAGGAATATATGCTCGGATACTCTCTGGTACAGCATGCACATAGTCGGTTGCCGCAATAATCAAACCCGCACTTTGGAGAAGCTGCTGGGTGATAAAAGCCACATCTAAACCTGTCTTTGAATCAATCTTTTGCATCATTTGATTTTTTTCGACTAATTTGCCATCTCTAGCTAATTCACTCCAACTAGTCACACTGAAGACCGTGGCAGGAATACCATGCTCGAAAAGTAAATCAGCCGCTCGAATTACTTCATTCAAAATCGCGCCAGAGCCCATTAAAGTAACTTGTCGTTTACTGGCATGCACTACTACTTTTTTGAGTACATAACAACCGCGAATAAT
>CALPOM020000030.1 GCA_943325205.2 Thermoflexus hugenholtzii JAD2
AAGTATTCCATTGGAATTTAGTTCGCCTAGCCCAAGCTCTGCTACCACTGATTGCCACAGATGATAGTGACGAAGCAATCCAGATCGCCATTACGGCACTCCAAGGTGTTCTTGGTCAATTTTTACCTCAGTATCAAAAGTCTTACCAGACCATCATGTGTTCAAAATTAGGCCTTGATCAGACTTTACAAACTACAGAACAAGTGTCATCAGAAACAATCAGACAATCCGTCATCGAACCGATCATTCACCTGTTAGATCAACAACAAATCGACTATACCTATTTCTTTAGACACCTAGCAGATGTTATTGAAAATCCAGAAAACCCAATTCTGCGCAACCTCTGCATGGATCGAATAGCTTATGACGCATGGCTCCAGCTTTACTTAGCACTTCTTCCACAAGAAAAACGCCCGCAAATAGCCACGACAATGCGTGCCATCAATCCGGCTTATATCCTGCGTCAACACCTTGCCCAAATAGCTATCAACAAAGCCCAAGAAGGCGATTTTTCCGAAATCAATCGCTTACAAGAGTGCCTAGCCAAGCCATTTACTGAACGACCAGATTTTGCGGATTACGCCCAATTACCACCAGACTGGTCCAAGACACTCGAAGTGTCTTGTTCCTCTTAAAATACCGATGAAGCCAGCAGCCCATTCACCTCGCGCGCCAGAATCCGAAATCGACGAAGAGGATTTCGGACCAAGTAAATCGCAGATTAAACGCCAGATGCTAGCTCGACAAGAACTCGCAAAAACACTGTCCGAACTCAGCTCCGATGCAATTAAGTCCCTGCCGATTGATGATCATTTGCGTGAGCAATTACTAGAGACCTCGAAGATAAAAACTTTTGGGGCAATCAAAAGGCATAAGCTATATCTTGGCAAATTAATGCGCAGCCTTGATGAATCTGAAATCAATGCAATCGAAGCGCGACTAGATGCTTTACAGGGTGTAAATCAAGCTGAAATTGCTAGAATGCACTACCTTGAAAAATTGCGAGCCGATTTAATGCTTGATGACAAACGCTTTACTGAACTCATTAACCAATACCCAAACTTTGATATCCAAACTCTCAGAACATTAATTCGTAATGCCCGTAAGGAGCAGCTTGAAAATAAACCACCAAAATCGTTTCGTGAAATCTTTCAAGTACTCAAACAACTCGACCAAGCACCTACAGCAGAATAATATCCTCACCAATCACTCGTATCGGTAAGGCGACTAACTGAGAACCCAATCGACATGGGCCAGCAATACTTACTCCCGTATCTGGCTCATAAACGGCATAATGCGTTGCACAAACCAAGTACCGCTTAGCATCGTCAAACAACTCCCCGGCATTCCAATCCATTTGCATAGGTAAGTGCGCGCACCGGTTTAAATAGGCGTAATAGTTACCTTGATAATTCACGACAAAGGCTGCTAAGTGATCTTCAACAGAAATAGGAATCTTAACTAATAAGCATAACTCCTCATAGAAAACCATAAATCGAAAAGCTAAACCACCCGGCTCTAATTGACCAGTTCGACAAATTACCTGACCACGTTTAATTAGTGGATCACTCAATCCTGCCTCCAAATTAGAATTACAATTAAAATATGTCTAGCTCTAATTTTTAAATCAATTACTTATTTAAAAATAGAACTAGTTTAGTCGGTTGCAATTAACCATGCATGCTATCAAACATTAACTTTTAAGCCATCTTATGACAAAACAAATTATCCCCTATCAACCGCAAGACATTAAAGAACCCAAAGAAATTGTGGATGCAGTCCGCGCCCGTCGCGGAGGTACACTCATGAATTTAGACCGCATGCTTCTCAATAGTCCAGCCTTAACCCGTGGCTGGAACTCGATGCTCAAAGAAATCCGTCAAAACCTGAGTCTGAACGATAAGCATAAAGAAATCGGTATGTGTGGCGTTGCTATCCTCAACCGTGCAGAGTATGAGTTCTTTCATCATGCCCCAGAATTTGTTAAAGCCGGCGGCACGCCAGAGCAAGTGCAAGAACTTCGTAAAATCGGTACTGCCGCGTTTAATAGTCAATTATTTGACGCCCTAGAACTGGATGTGATCGCTCTGACGATTGCAATGACACGCGATATAGAAGTTCCAGATGAAGTGATGCAGCGCTTAAATCAAGCTTTAGGCCCACAAAAAACAGTTGAAATGGTCGCTGTTGTTGCCACCTATAACATGGTATCGCGCTTTTTAATTGCTACAGGTATTCAACCCGAAGATACGCATTCCTAATGTTGATGCTTTAATCAGAAGTATCCATGCATTCCTCGTACACGACTGAAATTTATTCAGCAATTCACCAAATTCCAGCTGATACGTGGAATGCCCTCATTGGGCATCCCCAAGCATCCCCATTTATTCGTCACGAATATTTACTGGCTATGGAGCAAAGTGCTTGCGTTAGTCAAAAAACGGGTTGGCAACCCTGCCACTTTACTGTTTGGCAATCCGCGCCGCGTCAACTTCTTGCTGCGATGCCCTTTTATCTCAAAACACACTCCTATGGTGAATATGTTTTTGATTGGGCGTGGGCCAATGCCTATCAAGAAAATGGCCTGAATTATTACCCAAAAATGCTGTCAGCAATCCCCTTCACCCCAGTTGGAGGAACACGCATACTAGGCAATGATCCAGACGCAGCAAAATATCTTTTACAAAGTGCTGCGCAGTTCGCAAAAGAACAGGGCTATTCCTCGATCCACGTACTATTCCCAATGATAGGTGATCAAGATCTATTTCAAGATCTGCAATATCTTCGCAGGGAGTCAATCCAGTTCCATTGGCAAAACCAATCCCTCGAGCATCCCGGAAATTGTTTATCCTCTTTTGAAGAGTTCTTGTACACCCTGAACAAAAAACGACGTAATAATATTTTGCGCGAACGCTCTCAAGTGCAATCCGCCAACGTTGAATTTATCCATGTCCCAGGTTCTCAAATGACTCCTCAACATTGGGAAACCTTCTATGCTTGCTATGAAACCAATTATTTAAATCACGGTAATAAGCCCTACCTAAACCGAGAGTTTTTTTTCCAAATTGGTCAGAATATGCCAGATTATCTCCATCTGATCTTTGCCATTCAAGAAGGTACTCATATCGCCGCCTCATTGCTTTTTCGTGATCGAAATAAAGACGGCCAAGAACGCGCTTATGGACGATACTGGGGTAGTACAAAATTCGTGAGTAACTTACATTTTGAAACTGCCTACTACCAAAGTATTGAATTTTGTATTCAAGAAAAAATTGCTGTCTTTGAGGGTGGTGCGCAAGGTGAACATAAAATTCACCGCGGACTTCTCCCCGTTAACCTATTCTCTATGCACTATTTACTTGATGATCGCTTTGGCTTAGCAGTTGAGAATTATTTAAAAAAAGAAGGCCAGTCCATGCGCCAATATCTGAACGAGCTTGAGGATCATCAACCGATTAAACAGTCGCGTAATTAAAAACCTGTTGGACTAGTGATTTTTGTAAATCAGCTTCCATGCAATTCCGAGCCAGCAGGACTCGCCCAAATCAACTGAGAAATGAATGACTCAATGGAGAGTCTTGGTTTTTACTAACGGCAATTTTTTGGATCAAGCGACTATTTTTAGGCAGGTTCGCCGTTAAAAATTCCATCTGATCCACCAGAATATTACGCCCTTTTAAAATCATATCCTCATACAAACTAGGGATATATGGTGCGTACATTAAAGACATACCAGCCCGCTCAGGAGTTCGATTCCCTTTTTTCTGATTGCAAGCTCGACAAGAAATAACTAAATTCATCCACGAATAAGAACCGCCTCGACTCGCAGGAATAATATGCTCTGCTTCTGAGTCAAGCTCACTCACATGATGAGCACAATACGCACAAAAACCCTGATCACGTCGGTATAACTTACTCTTTGTGATGGCAGGGGTAACTTCAAATAAATTAATGCGGGCTGCCCCCTTCGTAGCAAAGATCGAATGTAACTCAATCAGTGACTGCTTACCGGTATTGCGAGATATTCCACCGCGCATCACCGCAATGGGTTGACCTAAGGTCCAAGATATACTGCC
Source organism: Thermoflexus hugenholtzii JAD2 (assembly GCA_943325205.2). Classification (GTDB taxonomy): domain Bacteria; phylum Pseudomonadota; class Gammaproteobacteria; order Burkholderiales; family Burkholderiaceae; genus Polynucleobacter. The sequence continues at coordinate 4,077 of CALPOM020000030.1, forward strand.
TTCGGCATAATGCTTTGTAGCCTCCTCAGCATTAACCCAACTTTGAGGAATGCCACCCAAATCTAATTTCAAAATATGGAGCACAGTTAACCCTTATTAAGCTAGCATTTGAATTCAAACTAATATCTATCTTAATAGACTTTTTGTGTCATTGCAAAAAAGACGCAAGGCATTCTTTAAAACCTCTAAAAGGACTATCTTTGGCCGATTTTTAAGGTCTTAAAAACTTGTTGGTGCTCACGGGGTAAACAGCGCCAATATTGATGCGCTGCTTCTACTTGACCACCCAAAGCAGCTGCCGCCTCCCATCCCCACCTTGGTTTATATAAGAAGGCCCGGGCAAAAGCAATCAAATCCGCATCACCAGTTTGTAAGATATCCTCTGCTTGTTGGGGCTCGGTAATTAACCCCACAGTAATTGTTGGAATACCAGTTGCTGCTTTTACTTGCTTAGCAAAAGAGACTTGATATCCTGGACCAAGGTTAATTTTTTGTTGGTATGAAACACCGCCACTGGATACATGAATATACGAAATATCGTGCGCCTTTAAAGCTTGCGCCAAAATAATGGTTTCTTCAGGAGTCCAGCCCCCTTGTGCCCAATCTGAAGCAGAAACCCGAATTCCTAAAACCCCACGATAAACAGCACGAACCGCCGCAAAGACCTCAATCGGAAAGCGCATGCGGTTGGCGGATGAACCGCCGTACTCATCGGTTCGAAGATTCGCTAAGGGGGACATAAACTGGTGTAGCAAATAACCATGGGCGCCATGTAACTCAATAAAATCGACTCCCGCCCGCTCAGCGCGAAGCGCAGCCTGCGCAAAAGCCTCTTTAATTGCAGCCATTTCTGCCAGGTCTAAAGCTTTTGGCGCAGGCTCATTCGGATTGTGACCTACTGCCGAAGGAGCAACAGTCTGCCATCCACCCGGACTTGATGGTGCGATTAAAGCACCACCCTCCCAAGGAACCTGGCTAGAAGCTTTTCTACCCGCATGGCACAATTGCAGCCCAACCAAGCCTTGCGGTGCTAATTTTCTGGCACGTTTTAAACGCTCCGTAATCGCTTGCTCACCAGCATCATTCCAAATTCCTAAACAATTTGGCGTAATACGACCGTCAGCAGTCACACCGGTGGCTTCAATAATGACGGCTCCCGCCCCGCTATTCATTAAATTAGTCCAGTGGGTTAAGTGCCAATCATTTGCTAAACCGTCCTCGGAAGAATACTGACACATCGGAGCTACGATCATCCGGTTTGGTAGAGTCATCTGTCCACGTGGGCTATTTAAATGGAATTCGGTAAATAATTTACTCATAGCTCAATCATCATAAAGTTGGTAAGGTGTAGAGATTGTATAACTTCATCCCAAATTCCTCAAAAATTTGCTATAAACTGCAAATTCTGACTATTCCTTATAAAATAAAGCGATGAAAATTCAAATACCTGCCATCCCTAGTTCCGAAATTACGCCCCAAGCTGTATTCGAAAACCGTCGCCAAATCCTCAAATTAGCTGCTACTGGGGCCTTCGGATTAGAAATGAGTCACTGGTTCACGCGTCAGGCTCATGCCCAAGCAAACCCGCCTACCTCCAATAAGCTCAAAACATCGCCCAATACCAATTATGTGATCTTAGAAAAGCCAACTTCTTACAAAGACGTAACTAGTTATAACAACTTTTATGAGTTCGGAACTGATAAAGAAGATCCAAAAATGTATGCTGGATCACTCCAAACCAAACCCTGGAAAGTTAGCGTCGAAGGACTCGTTAATAAACCCCGAACCTTTGATATCGATGACCTCCTTAAATTAGCTCCGATCGAAGAACGCGTATACCGGATGCGCTGTGTCGAGGGCTGGTCCATGGTGATTCCTTGGAACGGCTTTCCTTTGTCTGCCCTCATTAAGCAAGTCGAACCCCAAACCTCTGCTAAGTTTGTTGAATTCACAACCCTTGCTGATAAAAACCAAATGCCAGGGCTTAAAAGTAATGTGATCCAGTGGCCATATACCGAAGCCCTGCGGCTTGATGAAGCCAACCATCCCCTGACACTCCTCACTCTGGGACTTTATGGCGAAGTACTTCCTAAACAAAATGGCGCTCCAGTTCGACTCGTGGTTCCTTGGAAATATGGTTTTAAAAGCGCTAAGTCACTTGTCAAAATCCGCTTTGTCGAGCAAATGCCTAAAAGTAGCTGGATGATCAGCATTCCTTCAGAATATGGGTTTTACTCGAATGTCAACCCAGAAGTTGACCATCCTCGGTGGTCACAAGCCTCAGAACGCCGGATTGGAGATGACAAAGGTTTCTTTGCCCCCAAAAGAAAAACACTGATGATGAATGGCTATGCCGATCAAGTCGCCTCGCTCTATGCCGGAATGGATCTTCGTAAAAATTACTAAATCTCTTGTAAGCTACCAAGCCCTGCGATTGGTAGCTCTTACTTTTTGCTTATCGCCCCTCTTCCGCCTAGTGTGGTTTGGTGTTTCTGATCAATTAACCGCTAACCCGATCGAGCTCATTACGCGTTTTACCGGCTCGTGGGCTCTGATTATGCTGTGCTTCACACTTACCATTACCCCCTTACGTAAATTGAGTGGTTGGAATGATCTGCTCAAATTGCGGCGCATGTTCGGCTTATTTTGTTTTTTTTATGCAGCCATCCATCTCCTGACATGGATTATTTTGGATCATTATTTTGATTGGAATGCAATCTACCAGGACCTCTTCAAACGCACCTACATCACAGTTGGACTGATTGCCTTTCTGTGCCTCTTACCCCTGGCGATCACCTCAACTAAATCCATGCAAAAACGCTTAGGCCGTAAATGGGCGCAACTCCATCAACTAATCTATCTGATCGCGCTTCTGGCACCTTTGCATTACTGGTTACATAAAGCCTCAAAAAATGACACAACTACGGTGAACATATATATTGCGATCCTCTTGATCCTGCTCCTTTGGCGGATTGGTTACTATTACAAGTTACGCCGCCAAGCCAGGCCTTAATTTTTCCGTTAGCTGTTAAAAACCATTGTCTGTGTACTGCCGGGAAATTTTACATGGCATACTCATTGGATATAAAATAGAAGCCTTACAGCCAATGATTTCTTTTTCTCCTCCTTATACGCCCCTAGCAAGCGCAACTCAAGCATTGCAACAAGATGGCTTTGCTCTGCTGCGTGCTGATGACCTGATTAATCTATGCCAATGTCCCCGTCAATCCTGGGATGAGTTGGCATTATTTTGGCAACACCTCGAGCCTGATCAATATTTAAAAGATGGGGGCAAGTATCGTCAACGTAAACACGCAAGCGTTTTGATTAACCACCATGATGTGAGGATAGTTCCCTACCGACCGCATTTTCAACCAACATCCTATAATGCTCTGCATGGTGGTATGGATCGGTGGTTCACGCCTTGTGATGCCGCGTTTATCGATCACCCTGCTCTGCAAAGTCTCCTTTTACAACTGGGTGATATTTTCACAGCAACCCCAATAAATAACCCCACCCGGAACGCATCCCAAAAGCCAACGTGGTTTGTTGAAATACATCAATTTCGGATCGATACGATAGGGGGTATTGGTCGCCCCACGCCGGAAGGCGCTCACCGCGATGGTGTCAATTTTGTAGCTGTTCTCTTAATCGATCGACAAGCCATCAAGGGAGGGGAAACGCGAGTCTTCGCTACTGATAGTCCCCACGGCCAACGCTTTACTTTAGACACACCACTGAGTATTCTCTTACTCGATGATCAAAAAGTACTTCATGAAACAACCCCTATCCAACCAATGGATCGCAATCAACCTGGCCAATCTTGGCGCGACACGCTAGTCCTGACCTATCGCCTAGACAGCTTTTTAGACTCAAAAAATCCATCCGCCTAAGTAAATAGATGGGACAGTCAATTTCTTGGACAAAATTTACAGCCACAGTCCTGGGACTTTCTGTAATCATTCATTTTATCTTTGGATTTCTTCTCGACTTTTCAGTCGATGAGGCACACTACGCCTTATACGCAGAGCATCTGGATTGGAGTTACTTTGATCACCCTCCCCTGGTTGGTTGGATACAATTTTTCCCGGTTTGGCTAAACCTGCCCGATGGTGTCATACGTTTAATACCCCAATTACTCTGGTTAATTTGTATCTTGATCAGCATGGAAATATCTAAAAATCTGGTTTATATATTTCAAGACTCTTTTGACCAGCCAAGCTTAAAATCAGTTCATTGGTGGACTGCCCTGATTCTCTTGGCGGCTCCGATAATGCATGTTTTAGCCGTTGGACTCCTACCAGATACGCTACTGATCGCTCTGGTTCCAGCAATGATCCTTCTGACCCTACGAATCAGCCAGTCTCAATACCAATCAAAGCCCCAAGACATCAACGACTGGATCATCCTTGGTTTTGTCCTAGGCCTATCAGCACTCGCTAAATATACGTCAATCTTCTTTGCGATTGGTATTCCAGTTTGCTTGATGACCTGGCATGGACTATTGATCCTTAAAAGACCAGGCTTATGGCTTTGCCTAGGCATTGCAGCAGGACTGACTCTGCCAATCTGGATCTGGAATTATCAGAACGACTGGATTTCTTTTACTTATCAATTGAGTCATGGAGCTGGCGGAGAGTGGAAATTTAGCCGTATATTTAGCTTCTTACTCAATCAAATAATATGCTTTGGATTACTCTCCATCCTTGGTATTATCTGGACCTATCGACGCTTTTTGCAAAGCCCAACTTGTTTGCTGAGCTTTTTTTTCATCCCCTTTACAATCTTCGCCATTCAATCTGGAGGTGGCAGTAGCTTGCCGCACTGGACCTCACCTGCCTGGGTTGCAATTGCCCCCTTTGGCGCAATTGGTTTAGCAAATGCCTGGTCAATGCATCGTCGATTTTGGATTAGAATTTTTATTGGCCTTCAACTAGGCCTATGTCTTGCTGGCTTTACTTTTTTATTTTTTGGCGGAATTCCGACCGTCTCCATGCATGATCAACTCGGTAAAAAAAATCCAATTGCAGACCTCTATGGTTGGAGTCAGGCTGGTGAAAAATTACAAGAACTGAGTCAACTACATCAGACTACGAACCTAGTTGTCCAAAATTGGACCTTGGGTAGTCGCTCTGCATGGTATGCCAAACCATTACCCGTCTTTGTCCTCGATAATCGACAAGATCAATTCGATCTGTGGTTTGGTGAACTCCCGATAGGATCCTCTGCAATCTTGCTCAACTGGTCCCAAATGTCCTTTGAGTTACCCATTCAAAAAAATGCCTTTGAGGCTTGTCAACCCATTGATGCTCTAACGATTAATCGCTTCGGTAAAGATCTATCCAAATTTGAATTTTTCCTCTGCAAAAACTGGCAAGGACAATCTAATCCAATGAGAAGCCCAGAAAAAAATGATGAGCAAGCTAACAAATAGTGCTCCAAATCCAAGTCATTGGAAACGATATTCACCCCTGTTACGAATTGTATTTTCCTGTCTATTACTTCTCTACGCCTTCTCTAATATTGACTGGCATAAAATTCAATTAGCGTTGCCTTTCATTAAACTAATCTGGTTGTTGCTTGCTCTGGTACTGATGTTTTTTTGTACGATTCTATCGGGGCTGCGCTGGGCACTCATCATGCGTAGAAGTAGTAAAAACTCTTTCCAAGATTGTGTACTTTGGTACTTTGCTGGTGGACTGATTAATCAAGGTCTGCCATCTACTCTTGGAGGAGATAGTTATCGCGCTCTCAAGGCCCATCAAGCCAGTAAAAAACAACCTACGCATGATGCTAATGTATCCGTATCCTTTATCAATGTGGCTCTAGACCGATCTTTAGGGCTTGCTGGTAGTTGCCTTTTAGGTGCACTTGGACTGGGGATTGGCGGAGCTATGCTGGGTGAGTGGGTGCCTAGTCTTGGCTGGACTTTACTACTGATCATGCTATTCGGGGTAAGTCTGATCAGCCTTCTTTTGTATATTCCTCAAACGCGCTCTCTTTATCAACAGTTACTCCAAAAAATACAAGCGAAGCAAAGCTTTAACCCAACAATCTTTGCTTGGGGTGCACCCTATAATCTTATCCAAATTCCTGTTGCAACTGGTATCCATTATTTAAATGTTTTGGCATTTTTAGCATGTTTAGAGGCTTGCCAAGTTCGTGTCCCAATCGAGGCCCTGTTGATTGCTATTCCTGCCATGGCCTTACTGATGATCCTCCCTCTTAGCATTTCTGGTTGGGGCATCCGCGAGACATCGGTGGCTGCTATTCTTGGCTTATGGGGTATCGACGCAAGCCTTGTTATCCTTGCTTCGATCTTTTATGGGCTCCTGACTATCGTCAATTATTTACCAGGCGCCTACCAATTAATGCTCAGGAAAAACGAACACCTGTCATAATATTGGCATGACAATTCGTGTTGATACTATGCGACGGATCGATCACCTAATCGGTGTGCCGTTATGCGCCATCCTCACTCCGCTGGTTTTCTTGTGCGACCTGATTCGAAGCCTATGGACTTCCCCACTTAAACCGCCTAAACGGGTTTTATTTATCGAACTCTCCGAAATGGGGAGCGCTATTCTCGTTGACCCTGCCATGCGAGAAACTATCCGACGGGGCGCATCAATCTATTTTTTAATTTTTAAAAGTAATCAAGCCAGCTTAAATCTCCTCCAAACCGTTCCCAAAGCCCATATCCTAACAATCGATTCTAGCGGTCTATTGCCACTTTTCTTAAGTACTCTAAAAGTCCTCATTCGTCTGCGCATTCTTCGAATCGATACGGTCATCGATTTAGAGCTTTTTTCGCGCTTTACAGCCCTCTTAACCGGTTGCTCAGGAGCCTCTAAGCGCGTTGGGTACCACATCTTTCATGGGGAAGGCTTGTGGCGTGGAAAATTACTTACCCATGCGGTCCATTACAACCCCCATCTGCATATTAGTAAGAACTTTTTAGCACTCGTGCATGCCGCCTTTGCTAATCAAATCGAATTACCCTTCTCGAAGGTTCACATACCGGATCATGCCGTCCGACTCGCGCAAGCAACTGTTACTCCATTAGAAAAAGAAATCATTGCCCAGCGCATTAAAACTGCCCTGGCAGCGTCCAATCGATCAGTCGGGCCAGTAACCCTACCTCCCAAAATTATCTTAATCAATCCCAATGCTAGCGATCTGCTCCCACAGAGGCGCTGGGCTCCACAACGCTTTGCTGAATTAATCATCGAGGCTGCAAAATGCTGGCCAGAGGCACTCTTTTTAATTACGGGCTCACCGAGTGAAATCGCCTATGCTGAACATATTCGAACCATGGTTAATCTGCCTGTAGTGATTAATTTTGCTGGCCATGTGCAGTTCGAAGAACTCCCTGCCCTATACCATGTATCCGATGTGATGGTAACTAATGACTCTGGACCGGGCCACTTTTCTGCAGTAACTCCTTTACCAACAGTTGTCTTATATGGCCCTGAAACTCCTGCCTTGTATGGCTCCCTTGGCAAATCAATTCCGATCTATGCGCAACTAGCCTGCTCACCCTGCGTGAGTGCTGCAAACCACCGCAAGACACCCTGCATCGATAATCAATGTCTGCAAGTTATTCAAGTATCGGAAGTTTTAAAAGCGATGCAAACTTGGTTAAATCCAGTCTCTTTATCTACGACGCTTGATTAAAGATGAATCAGTTCATCAAACCCATGTCCGAGAGAATTTTTACGCCCTACGTTCTTCTGTGGCCATTCACCCCATTTGCAATCTGGTTACTTTTCTTTCAGTCGGTCAATAATCAAGCTTGGTTTTTACGCATTAATTCGTATACTAGCAATTATCCAGATATCCTTTGGACTGGACTATCCCTCCTCGGAAACGGCTGGGCACTTTTTGCTTTGACACTCCCACTTTTACTAGTGGCTCCCAAAAATTTCTATGCTTGTTTGATTTCTGGCCTATGCGCTGCCATAACATCGATGTGGCTAAAGAGCTGGGCTGATACCCCTCGTCCAGCTGGTATCATCGACCATCAACTGTTTCATTTGATCGACCAACCACTCCTGAGTAATGGCATGCCTTCTGGCCATACGATGACAGCCTTTACGATCGCTTTTGCTATTCTTTACACCATCCCAAAAATCCAGAGAAGTCGTTGGTATTGGCTTATTTTGCCAGCTATCGCCGCTGGCTTATCTAGAATTGCCGTTGGTGCGCACTGGGTAGAAGATGTCCTGATAGGCTCGGCAGTTGGTATGTGCTGCGGACTGATTGGCCCTTTAGTCATTAACTTAGTACATAGCAAATATTTGGCACTATCAGCCTGGCCAGCCAAAGTCGTCTTGTTGGCAAGCATATTTTGTTTGTATATGCTGATTTTTGAGACTCTGGACTTTCTGATGAATCGCCCGATTCAAAATATCCTCGCTTTAATTGTTTTAACAACCTGGATGATTATCGCTAGGCAGTTGATTCAGCTAAAAAAGTCAACCTAAATAAATATCCATGTTTAGTTATCGTCATGGATTTCATGCAGGTAATCATGCGGACGTACTAAAGCATATTACTCTCTTAGCGACGATTCGCCTTCTCCACAAAAAACCAACGCCCCTGCTGCTCATTGACACGCATGCTGGTGCAGGTCTATATGATTTACAAGACCGTTTTGCAATAACTAGCCAAGAAGCGGATGAAGGTATTCTTGCCTTAAATACCTATTACCAAAATAAAAAAATTTCAGTGCCCCAGGGTATTGATGATTATTTGCAAGAAATATCACGACACAATCTTAGCAAAGAACAAACCCGTTACTATCCAGGTTCATCACAACTCTTTTTACAAACCCTGCGCCAAGACGATAAACTGCGCCTTTTTGAATTACATCCTAGTGATTTTCCTCTATTACAAAAAGATATAAAACACTATCAACAGAGTCAGAACTTAGCCAGACAAGATATTCAAATACAGCATAGTAATGGCTTTACTGGTCTGAAAGCATTTTTACCACCACCAACGCGTCGAGGACTTTGTTTGATCGACCCTTCTTATGAAGATCAACAAGATTATCTCTACGTAATGAGCGCTCTTGAATCAGCCATAAAACGTTTTGCCACTGGTGTGTACTTGGTTTGGTATCCTATTCTGACAAATAAAAATGCTCAAAATTTACCCAAAAAATTGCAAGCATTTTGTGCCGAAAAAAACTTACCCTACTTACAAGCAGAACTACAAATCAAGCATATGACCACTAGCAGCGGCCTAGCTGCTAGTGGTATGTGGGTTATCAATCCACCATGGCAATTGCAGCAAAAGTTAGCAGATGTCCTACCTTTTTTAAAAGAAGCCCTTGGTCTAGATCAAGCGGCCAATACCCGACTCTTCTCGACTACCGAAGACTAGCCAAGTAATCTACTTGCTAACTAAAGACTCGCTTTAAAAGGATTAAAGTTCGTTGTAACATCGTAATGATCAACCGACTCTTTTTCTTTTAGCCATTGCACAATCCGGTACGTAAATGGTACCGCCAAGATTTCCCAACCAGTTTTTAAAACGTACTGGGCTAGTGCAACCTCAATGACTTGCTGAGTCGACCAAATTCCATAAAAAGCTACAAAGTAAAAAATCGAAGAGTCAACTAGTTCCCCTGCAGCCGTTGAACCAATCATGCGCATCCATAAATACTTACCATGCGACCAAATCTTCATCTTGGCCAAAACATATGCGTTGATTAAACTTCCACACCAAAAGGCTGTCATAGAGCCGATGACAATTCTCCAAGTATTACCAAAAACTGCTTGCAAGCCATCTTGTAATCGGGAGTTGTATTCACCGGGTGCTGGTGTTAGATGAATCACAATGATAGACATTAAGGTTGCAAAAATAAGTGCTCCAAAGCCACACCAAACTGCTCTTCGATCGTAGGCATAACCATATACCTCAGTTAAAATATCGCTAAACACATAAGATATGGGGAAAAATAGGATGCCCGCTCCAAAGACAACCGTGCCGAGCAAAGGCAAGTCCGCCTGGGCGGCTTTTCCAGCACCGATTAAATTAGAACAAAGCAAAACTGTCACAAAGGCTACAACGATGACATCATAGTATCGAAATGTTCTTTTTGTCATAGTTTGCAGTTTGATGTTATTTGTAATTTATAATCAATTTTATGGGTAATTTAGTCTAAACCGATTTACCTGTCCACACAAAAATTAAAAACTATGAAAGATGGCATGTCTACTAAATCTGCGAAACCAATTTTTTCTTGGGAAGACCCACTTCTTCTAACCCAACAATTAAGTTCCGAAGAACGCATGGTTATGGAAGCCGCCAGAGATTATGCCCAAGGACAACTCGCACCTAGAATCTTAGATGCCTTTCGCAATGAAACCTGTGATCCTGGCATCTTTCAAGAAATGGGTAGCCTTGGCCTACTCGGCCCAACTATCCCCTCGGAATACGGTGGCTCAGAATTAAACTATGTTTGCTATGGCCTGATCGCTAGAGAAGTCGAACGCGTCGACTCTGGCTACCGCTCCATGATGAGCGTGCAATCATCACTTGTTATGGTGCCCATCAATGAATTCGGTAGCGAAGAACAAAAGAAACGCTTTTTGCCCCGCCTAGCTACCGGCGAACTCATCGGCTGCTTTGGACTGACAGAGCCTAACCATGGATCCGATCCCGGTAGTATGATTACCCGCGCTAAATCGGTTCCAGGCGGATTTAGCCTGAGTGGCTCAAAAATTTGGATCTCCAATGCACCCATTGCTGATCTATTTGTCATCTGGGCTAAAAATGATGATGGTGTGATCCGGGGCTATCTGCTTGAAAAAGGGATGAAAGGCCTCTCGGCGCCCTTAATGGTAGGGAAAATGGGATTGCGTGCCTCCATTACCGGGGAAGTCGTGATGGATGAGGTTTTTGTTCCTCATGAAAATGAACTACCCAATGTATCTGGTCTTAAAGGTCCTTTTACCTGTTTGAACTCCGCTCGGTATGGGATCGCATGGGGCACCATGGGCGCGGCAGAGTTTTGCTTAAGTGCAAGTCGCCAATACACTCTAGATCGCCAACAGTTTGCTAAACCACTCGCGGCGAATCAACTCATCCAGAAAAAATTAGCCGATATGCAAACTGATATTTGTCTTGCCTTGCAGGGCTGCCTGCGCCTAGGAAGAATGAAAGATGAGGGAACCGCTACCCCAGAAATCACCTCGATTATGAAACGGAATTCGAGTGGTAAAGCCCTCGATATCGCTCGAATGGCAAGGGATATGCATGGCGGCAATGGCATCTCCGATGAATATGGCATCATCCGTCACCTCCTTAACCTTGAAGTAGTCAATACCTATGAAGGAACGCATGATATCCATGCCCTCATCCTAGGCAGGGCGATTACTGGCATCTCTGCTTTTTAATCAACTGCTTTTTGCTAAAGGCCTTGTTGATGGCATGAATCAGAACTGGTCTAGCCATCAACAATTACTAAGCATTAAATTTCGATCTTAGCCCCTAACTCAACCACCCGATTGGTCGGAATCTGATAAAAATCCGATGGCTTGGCAGCATTCTGAAACATCCAAGCAAAAATCTTTTCACGCCATAAAGGCATACCCGGTATCGCCGATGCAATCACCGTATCCCTTGCTAAAAAGAATGAAGTCTCCATCAAGTCACATTCTAAATTATTGTACTTCGCCAAATCATTTAAGATCTGTAACATATCAGGGGTTTCTTTAAAGCCATAGATGGCCCGAGCTAAATACATCTCACTACCCATATCCTTAAAGGTAATCCGCTCCGACTCCTCCACATAAGGCACGTCCCATGTACTAATCTTGAGAAAAATAATGCGCTCATGCAAAATGCGATTGTGCTTTAAATTATGCAACATCGCTACAGGTACAAAATCAACGTGCGCGGTTAAAAATACCGCAGTCCCCTCTACCCGATGCGGCGGATGAGCCTGTAAAGATTTAACAAACCCCTCGAGTGGAATACCCTTTTCAATAGCCTTCTCTCGCAAAATTTTACGGCCTTGATACCATGTCATTAAAAATAGAAAACAAATACTGCCTACTAAAATCGGGAACCATCCACCTTCAGCAATCTTTAATAAATTGGCTGAGAAAAAGGATAAATCCACAGCAATGAATGCGCCAATTACCAGGGCAATAAAGGTTGGATTCCATTTCCAAACAACACTCATAACAATCGCAGCTAATATCGTGTCAATAATCATCGTCGTGGTTACTGCAATCCCATATGCGGCAGCTAAATTTTCTGAGCTTTTAAAAGTTACAACCACTACCACAACCATAAATAATAAAAGCCAATTAATCGTTGGCATATAAATCTGTCCAATTTCGTTATCCGATGTATAAGAAATTTTCATTTTTGGAATAAAGCCTAGCAAAATGGCTTGGCTAGTCATCGAATAGGTCCCTGAAATTACTGCCTGCGAAGCAATCACCGTAGCTACAGTCGCTAATAAAACAAGAGCAAATGTCACAGTCTCAGGAACCATTAAAAAGAATGGATTCACAATTGCTTCTGGGTTATTAATCAGAAAAGCACCTTGACCAAAATAATTCAGCAGTAAACAAGGTAAGGTAATAAAAAACCAAACATATCGAATCGGCTTGATTCCAAAATGCCCCATATCCGTATATAAAGCTTCTGCGCCAGTCAGCACTAAGAATACCGCCCCTAAAACAATGAACGCTTCTAAAGAGTGCTCATATAAGAATATATAAGCGAAGTAGGGATTAACAGCCGCTAGAATTTGCGGGTAATCTATAATATTAACTAAGCCCATCAGACCTAATACTAAAAACCAGATAACCATGATCGGGCCGAATAATATCCCAACGACCGATGTTCCTCGCTTTTGAATTAAAAATAGACCAATTAAAATTATCAAGGTAATCGGAATAACAAAACGCTTTAATTCGGGTGAGACCACCTCTAAACCCTCAACCGCGGAGAGAACAGAAATAGCGGGTGTAATGACCGCGTCACCATAAAACATGGCGGCCCCAAATACCCCAAGCATCATAATTGCCATCGCAGATTTAGATCCTACGGGAACAGTTCGAAGAGCTAAGGCCATCAAGGCCAAAATACCACCCTCGCCATTATTACTAGCGCGCATGATAAACATCACATACTTAATAGAGACAACCACCATAAAAGCCCAAAACACCATCGAAATGACACCAAATACCGCCTCATTCGAAAAAGGGATACCGTGCTGTGGACTAAAACATTCTTTCAATGCATATAAGGGGCTAGTCGCAATGTCACCAAAGACAACTCCGATGGCACCTAACATTAAAGTTCTTAAACTACCTTTATGAGCATGATCACCGTGATGCAGATTGATCGGTCTTAAAATCTTTGACTCAGAATACTCAGGATTACTCAGGGACATGTATACCTTGATTGGAAGTTTTCCTAATTGTAAACCTATGGCATCATCAAGTCTTAAGTGCGTCTAACCAAATTCCCATACCCTGTGCATTTAATTCAATATCCATACCTAATAATTCGTCTACTCGGGCCTCGGGCAGTTCACAACCCATTATCCTAAGCTCCTGTATATAAAGACCTAATAGTCCTTTTTTAAACAAGTCGTGACGCTGTGGATCTAGGGCAAAACGCTTTCCTAAGACCTCTACTTCGGACAAAATTCGTAAAAAATTCTGATACAACCGAGGTACATTTTCTACCGCACTATAGTGCGTGACATAAATCCTATTCGGCTCAAATTGCATAATCTTTTTTAAAGAGTCTCTAAGCGCTTGCGGATCAAAATGAACCGGAGACGATGTGGGCATGATAAAAGCCCCTTGGTCAGTATCAAACTCCCGATACGATAAGCCAAAGGTATCGCCAGTAAACATGCCCGAACTCAGCTCATCCCAAATACATATATGATGCTTTGCATGGCCTGGTGTTGCAAAACACTCCAAAACGCGGCCACCTAAATCAATCTTCAAGCCGTCAAAGGATTCTATAACCCGAGTCGCCGGGATTGGTAAAATCTGCCCGTACTCCTGATCCACATGCTCTTGGCCATGAACTGCTAAAGCGCTAGCAATTAACGCAGAGGGATCAATCATATGTCTTGCCCCCCTTGGATGCACGATCAACTGCGCATTTGGACACTCTTGCATCAACAACCCAGCCCCACCCGCATGATCTAAATGAATATGCGTTAAGATTAAGTATGCAACTTGAGTACTCTGACAGCCCAGTTCTTGGATAGTTTGCAAAATACGCGATACCGCAGCATTCGGACCAACATCAATAACCGCCAGTCGCATTTCTTGGTCTTTGCCGGCCTTATCACAATTTGCAACAATATATGAAGCGTCAAATTCTGGTCTTACAAATCCCGTATCGACGGCATAAATATCAAAGCCTAAATCGGAAGCAAACTCAAAGGAACGTTGCATAATATCAATCTAAAGTAAGAAAATAACATTATCTTACTTTGATAGATGCCTGAATTAATTTTTAAACTGATTTTTCAATATGAAAACCTCTGTCATAAAACTTCTAGAAAAATACCACCTAGGCGAATTAATCGCATGGGTAGATATCATTTTTATTACTTTAGAAATTGGTTTTATAGTTCTCTGTACGTGGCTAATTTTTAAGGCTAGTCATCAATTAATTAGCAACATTGAAACGCAAGTCAGTAATCGTTCTCAAGGCGACGATGTGCAAAGAGTTCAAACTCTTTCTAGGGTACTGCGTTATGTAACTTCTGTTGGCATACTCGCCTTGAGTGTAATGATTATATTATCGACCGTCGGAGTCTCCATAGCGCCGTTAATAGCTACAGCTGGTTTAGCTGGAGTAGCAATTGGCTTTGGTGCTCAAACGCTCGTCAAAGATTACTTTACCGGTTTTGTTATGCTGCTAGAGGATCAAATCAGACAGGGTGATATCGTCGAAATAGCCGGAAAAAACGGCACCGTCGAAGAAGTGACTCTACGCTATATTCGCCTGAGGGATTATGAGGGAATAGTTCACTTTGTACCCAATAGCGCCATCACTGTTGTCACCAATCGTACTCGAAATTTTTCCTATGCAGTCATGGATGTCCTTATTTCGCACAAACAAGACATTACCGACGCGAATAATGCACTTAAAAAAATTGCTCAAACTCTGCGCAATGATCCAATATTAAAGAAAATGATTTTGGATGATTTAGAGATCGCTGGAGTTGAAACTCTGTCTGAATCCTCAGTAACCCTGCGCTGCCGTTTAAAAGTAATGCCGCAATACCAAGCGCATATCCGAAGAGAGTTCCAAGGTATGATCAAAGTGATGTTTGAACAAGAAAATATTCAAAGCCCCTTTGTACAATAATTAACTAATACCTCCTGCCAAACCTTGCTTCCAGAGTAAAGTGTGATATAGTAGTAGACTTAGTACAGAACAGACGCGGGGTGGAGCAGTCTGGCAGCTCGTCGGGCT
>CALPOM020000031.1 GCA_943325205.2 Thermoflexus hugenholtzii JAD2
AAAAAAACGCTCTTTCGTCTGGATT
Source organism: Thermoflexus hugenholtzii JAD2 (assembly GCA_943325205.2). Taxonomy (GTDB): domain Bacteria; phylum Pseudomonadota; class Gammaproteobacteria; order Burkholderiales; family Burkholderiaceae; genus Polynucleobacter. The sequence continues at coordinate 26 of CALPOM020000031.1, forward strand.
CAGTTATGCAGAATAGGATATAGTTTAGAGTATGACAAATTCATCCAAACCTATAAAAAAAGACTCATCCGCTATTGTGAATCATTCTGGGAATACCCTAGATCCCAATCAATCGGGATTACGTCAAGGACTTCCGATCTATGGCGATAAGGATTTTTCATTATTTTTACGAAAGGCCTTTATTAAGGGAGCAGGCTATACAGATTCAGCTCTCGAGAGGCCTGTAATTGGGATAGCTAACACCGGTAGTTCATATAATCCCTGTCACGGTAATATGCCGCAGCTTATAGAAGCTGTAAAAAGAGGTATTATGCTTGCCGGTGGCTTACCTATGGAGTTTCCTACAATTTCTTTGCATGAGAGTTTTGCTACACCTACTAGTATGTACTTGCGTAATTTGATGTCAATGGATACTGAGGAAATGTTACGAGCGCAGCCGATGGATGCGGTCGTATTAATAGGTGGTTGTGATAAGACTGTGCCGGCGCAATTAATGGGTGCAGCCTCAGCTGGGCTACCAGCAATTCAGCTCATTACAGGTTCGATGCTCACAGGCTCACACCGCAGCGAGCGGGTTGGGGCATGCACCGATTGTCGGCGTTATTGGGCAAAATATCGGGCTGGTGAGATTGATGAGGAGCAAAAAAATGAGGTTAATAACCAACTAGTCGCTAGTGTTGGTACTTGCTCTGTGATGGGCACAGCTAGCACGATGGCTTGTATTGCGGAGGCTTTAGGAATGACTGTTCCTGGCGGTGCTTCACCACCAGCAGTGACCGCAGATCGTATTCGGGTTGCGGAAGAAACTGGTCGACGCGCGGTCCAAATGGCGCATGATCGACTGACCATTGACCAAATCTTAACAGCGGATGCTTTTGAAAACGCGATGCGTGTTTTGCTAGCAATTGGCGGTTCAACCAACGGTATCGTTCATTTAGCGGCGATTGCTGGACGCGTTGGTTTAGAAATTGATTTAAATGCCCTTGATCAGATGGGTAATGAGACGCCAGTCCTCCTTGATTTAAAGCCATCAGGCCAGCACTATATGGAGCACTTCCATGATGCTGGAGGCATGGCCACACTGTTACGTGAACTAAAACCACTGTTAAAACTCAATGCTATGACGGTAACTGGTAGGACTTTGGGAGAGGAAATCGACGCTGCCGGCCCTGGCTTTACCCAAGAAGTTGTTAGACCATTTTCTAAACCCATTTACCCGCGGGGGAGTATTGCCATTTTGTATGGTAATTTAGCTCCTGGCGGAGCGGTTATTAAACAGTCAGCTGCTGATGAGCGTTTAATGGAGCACATTGGTAGGGCTGTTGTTTTTGAAAATACAGAAGATTTAGTTAACCGAATCGACTCAGAGGATTTAGACGTAACCGCAGACGACATTTTAGTCCTCAAACAGATTGGACCCAAAGGCGCACCTGGAATGCCAGAGGCCGGTTACATGCCTATTCCAAAGAAGCTAGCACGAGCAGGGGTCAAAGATATGGTCCGAATCTCCGATGGGCGGATGTCGGGAACTGCATTTGGAACAATTGTTTTACACATTACTCCAGAATCTGCAATTGGTGGTCCATTAGCATACGTAGAAGAGGGTGACCAAATTCAATTAAGTGTCAAAAATCGTCAAATCAGTTTGCTGATTTCTGATGATGAATTAGCAAAAAGAATGCAGGCAAGGCCAATTAGTCCGCCAACAGCCGAGCGTGGTTACCATAAATTATTTTTAGATACAGTGACCCAAGCTGATCAGGGCGTTGATTTTGATTTTTTGCGCGCAGTCAATATGACGGGTAAAACACCACGTTCAAAGTAGCAATCCTACTAGTTTGTTTGGTGTAAAAAATACTGCTTCACTTTTAGATAAGCTTGGTCGTGAAGTAGCATACCCAGAATCATCGCAACTACAAATACCAGGGCTTTGACATAACCCGCACCTAATGCTACTAAGGCAGGGCCTGGACAAAAACCTGCGATAGCCCAACCTGCTCCAAAAATAATACTACCGATAATTAGTTCTGCATGAATATGGGTTTTTCCAGGCAGATGGAGTACGCTACCATAAGCGGTTTTATGATGTTTTTCGATCCAATAAAATCCAAGTGTAGTAACTGGGATTGCACCTAGCATGACCATTAGTAGACTAGGATTCCATAATGAGGTGATATCTAAAAATTGAATGACATTTTGAGGATTACTCATTCCTGAAATAATTAATCCCAGTCCAAATACGAGTCCAGAGGTAAAGACAATAATTAGTTGCATAGTTTAAATTCCGTGAAAGAAAAGATACGCGCACAAAAATCCACTTAGCATGAAGCTCAGAGTAGCGATGAGTGATCTGATAGAAAATCGACTAATCCCACAAACTGCGTGGCCACTGGTGCAACCAGAGCCCATTCTGGTCCCAAAACCTACTAATAATCCAGCAAAAATTAAGGTACTGTAGTTTGATTCAATTTGTAAAATCGGCATCAAAAAGCCGATGTTATAAACCCAACTGGAGAGCAAAATACCCGCTATAAAGAAAATTCGCCAGAGCAAGTGTCCCTGAGGAGTTGACTGCCACTGCATCATCGATCCTAAGATACCACTAATGCCGAGGATTCTTCCTTGAAAAAAAAGTAAGCTAATCGCTGAGAGTGCTATTAACACCCCACCAATTAAAGAAGCGACGGGGGTAAATTGATGCCAAGCGATATCAATGATCATGATATTAGGTTCCAAAAAATGATTGAGTTAAAGATAAGAGCTTTCGAAAATAGGCGGCTATTTAAGAAGAAAAAGTTTGATAAAACATACTCATAGCGACACCAAATGTAAATATTGCAAATATTTGTAATATACGAGGCCCTGAGATTTTCGTCTCGAGTAATTTTCCACAAATGAGTCCACCAACAGATCCCCCGATAAAGGGCATTGCTAGCCCCCAAGACATGGTTCCATAGGCGGTAGCTAGGACGGCATTGCCAGTTGAGATGATGGCTAAAACGCCTAATGAAGTTGCTACAATGGATTGCACCGGTAGATCAGTGAACTTGCGCAGCGCTGGAACTAGAATAAAACCTCCACCAACACCAAGTAAACCCGACAAAAAACCTGCTACAGAGCCAGAGAACATGAGATAACGAGCGCATGGAACTGTCCAAATTAATTTTCCAATAGACTGATCCAGTTGGCAGGGGGGCGCTATAGTCTCATGAGGTGTTTTACCTAATAAATCATTCCGCGCTTGCATAAATAAACGGCTAGAAACAATCATTAATACCAAGCTAAACAAAATGCTTAAAGGTTGATTTGGAAGCTGATGCGCTAGCCATATTCCAAATGGGGAGAGCATTAAGCCAAAACTGGCCATTAATAGTGCCGCTTTGTAGCGTAATATTTTCTTTCTAAGACCAATGATTGCTCCAAGACTTGCAGAAATTGCAATCGTCACCATGGCTATTGGGCTAGCCTCCACGATTGTTAGACCAAGGCCGATGACTAAAAAAGGCACCGATAAGATTCCTCCCCCAGCCCCTGTTAGGCCCATGAGTAGTCCCACTATCAATCCAAGAGTTGGGCTTAAGAGGTGATGTAATTCCATGAATAACATTATATATTAATATAATATATAATTGAACATATTATTGTAAATAAAGAAATTAAAAGTATGCAGCAAACCATCCAACATTTTTTCGATCCGCAGACTTCTACATTTAGCTATCTGGTCTATCAAGGCTTGGGAAGTTCTGCAATTATTATCGATTCGGTATTGAATTATGATCACCGCTCTGGCAGGACCCATACTCATTCTGCAGATCAGTTAATGATCTTTGTTAAAGAACAGCAATTGAAAGTTGAGTGGATTTTAGAGACGCACGCACATGCAGACCACCTCAGCGCTGCACCCTATTTAAAACAACATCTTGGCGGGCAAATTGTGATTGGTAAAAATATCAGTCAAATTCAAGGAGTCTTTAAGAGTATCTTTCATTTAGAAGACGATTTTGCAGTAGATGGATCGCAATTTGATTACTTAATTGCTGATCAGGAGAAATTAGCCTTTGGCAATTTAACATTACAAGCGATGGCTGTGCCAGGACACACCCCGGCGTGTATGGCTTATGTTGTCGGAGATGCAATTTTTGTTGGGGATACGATGTTTATGCCCGATGTTGGTTCAGCTAGGTGCGATTTTCCAGGTGGAGATGCGCATCAACTATACCGGTCAGTTCAAAAGATTTTGGCATATCCACTAAAAACGCAATTATTCATGTGTCACGACTACCCACCCAATGACCGACCAGTTTCTCATGTAAGCACCGTTGAGGACCAAAAAAAACATAATATTCATTTGCAGGATCAAGTATCTGAGGAAGAGTTTGTAAGCCTGCGTCATGCACGCGATCAAGGCTTAGAAATGCCTACACTAATCTTACCAGCGATTCAAATTAATATTCGTGCTGGAAACTTTCCACCGGCCGAGAGTAATGGTCAAGTATTTTTAAAAATTCCATTAAATAGTTTATAAATATGTTGATTGATACTAAATCACTGCAAGCATTCCAGTTGTCCGCAAATCAAGCATGTGACTTAATGAAAGTATTATCGAATCGCAATCGGATGTTGCTACTGTGTGAGATTAGTCGAGCTGAAGTTTGCGTAAGTGATCTAGAAAGGCGCCTAGATATTCATCAGCCGACTTTATCTCAACAATTGACCATCTTAAGAAAGAGGAAATTAGTTGGTACGCGCCGTGAAGGCAAGCAAATTTATTATTCGTTGACGAGTGAAATTGCAATCTCAGTGATGGCCTTGCTGTATGAACATTATTGTAAAAAGTCACCAGTAGCCGACTAAGATGAATGATTTAGTAAATGCTGAGTGAATTGGATTATATAGGTACTAATTTTCTGGCTTAAACTCACCAAAAATTAAATAGAGTACAGTATGCTGATACCATAGTAAAAAGTGTATGTTACTAAATTTTAGGAACATAAACACCAAGGTGATCATTCAGGAGACAACATGAAAAACTATCAGCACGTTTTATTTCGTATTTATTTGATTCTAAATATCATGATACCTGTGAGCTTAGCCCATTCTGCAGAGATACAAGTTTTAGCATCTACCGGTATGTATTCTCTCTTACATGAAATGATTCCTTCGTATGAGACGAAGTCAGGTAATAAACTCATTGTCAGTTATGACACCTCTAATATTGTTTTAAATCGTGTCAAGTCTGGTGAGTCGTCTGATTTAATTATTTTAACGGGAGCGGCAATTGACGACTTAATTAAACAAGGAAAGGTTTCACAAATTGGTCGAACCAATATTGCCCAATCGGGAATTGGTGTAGCTATCAAAACTGGCTCGGCGGTACCCAATATTTCAACGCCTGAGGCTTTAAAGGCAACCCTGTTGCAAGCCAAATCCATTAGCTTTACAGCGACGGGAGCAAGTGGCATTTACTTTTCAGGGGTGTTAGAAAAGTTAGGTATTCAAGAAGAACTCAAGACTAAAATTAAAAATCCACAAGGTGGACACATTGCTAAATTAGTTGCAAATGGTGAGGCTGAAATAGGTGTTCAAATGACGAGTGAGTTAAAAGGCGTGCCCGGTGCGCAATATGTAGGACCATTACCGCCACCTTTACAAATGCTCACGGTCTTTACGGGAGGAGTCTTTAGTAACGCAAAAGAGGCCAAGATTTCACAAGAATTTTTACAATTCATTACTGATGTTCGATTTAAAGATCGTTATGAAAAAATTGGTTTAGAAATGGTTAAATAAATGACATTACTGAGATCGAGTCGCAAGTGGTTCTTTTAAAAAATTGGTCTGAAGTTCATGAAATCGCTTTTAAAATTCGTTATCAAGTATTTGTAGAGGAGCAGTTTGTTCCTGAAGATATGGAGTTAGACGAGTTTGACGAAGTTTCTTGGCATGCTATTGCCTATCGTGATCTCCATCCAGTTGCAACTTCTCGGATGTATCTACTCGACTTAAATGGACAGCCGACCTATCGAATTGGTCGAATGGCTGTGTTGCCTGAATATCGTGGTCATGGCTATGGAAAAATGATGATGCAAATGCTCCTAGATCAGGTCGATCAGGAACGGGTTTTACAAAGTTACTTACATTCTCAATTATCAGTAGTTGATTTTTATGCGAAGTTTGGATTTGAGGCCATCGGAGATATTTTTGACGAGGCCGGTATTTTGCATCAAGCCATGCTAAGAAGACATGCGCAATAAAAAATCAGCTGTAACTGCTGCTGCGTCTGGTGTGAGCTCATCAGTTAAGACTAAATCAACAGCTTCATTAAATGATATGTTGATAAACTCACTGACTTCACCATCTTGATTCATCGGTAGTAAATCATCGGACATGGGCAGATCAAAAGTATATAAAGTCTCATGATGGAGGCCTTCATGAGGAATCAATCGGCGGACCCGAAGGAAACTGATCGGGTTTAATTTTTTTAAATGGGTGTGTTGAATGCCAGCCTCTTCCCATAATTCCCGTAAGGCACAGATTTGAATCGTTTCATCCGCAGTAATGCCTCCAGCAGTTAGGTTGTCTAATTTGCCTGGGTCAGTTTGCTTGTGAGGACTTCTTTTGGCAAGCCAGACCGTTTGATGCTCAGTAAAGCCATTGACGTGAATGGCTCGGCTGTGCATCCCGAAGGTTCTAAAGACACTTCGCTCTAAACGAAATTTTTCGTGGGAGAATTCATCAATAAAAGCATACTCCTCATTACGCCAACCATGTATGAGATTTTTAACTCTCAGACATTCTGCAAGTATTTTGAGTTCCTGACTGACATTAAATGGATTACTTAATTCAAGCTGGATATACGAACTGCGTACTTGGATAAAATTAAACTCATTTTCACCATCTTCTAGGCAGCGGTGTATTTCACGAAAAATTTCAGGCTGAATATGTCCGATACAAATCTCCCCCAAACGAATCTCCATACAATTTTTAGGAACTGGTCGCAGACTCGTTTCTATAATTTCACAAAGCGCAGCTCTAGCTGAGGTAGTAATCAAAAATGGAGTCATAAAAACTTTCGTTAAAAAAATACCTAGAAATTTTTTTCAATGGAGTTTTCAACTGAAAAACAATGATTTATTAATAATATTGTAAGCGTGATCCAGCTCCTATTTATTTTGCCTAAAATTTGAGCAAGCCAGCTTCTCTCAAAAAGCAACGGCCTCTTCAGCAAATTTTGGATGAGTTATCCACATTAGCTGTGGATAACTCATCCTTGAAAATGCATTAATCCGGTAATTTAGTACTTGACAATCGTACTGAGTGGTATCCCCGACTGGAGTCGAACCAGTATCTAGCCCTTAGGAGGGGCTTATTCTATCCATTGAACTACGGAGACAAAGTCACTTATTATAAATCCTTCGCATCAAATACAAAAGTCATATCAATCAATGAGTTGTTTTTACTCGTAATCTTTTTAATAGCAATTTTCTGAAAAAGGAAATAATTGTTGTTAATATCTGTTCCAGCCGATTATTTCGTAGTAATTTATTTTCAATTTTTTAGACTTCACCCAAAGGCTCGCTACAATCTCTATCCATGGCAATCAAAAAAGATCAATACAGCGAATCATCCATCAAAGTGCTTAAGGGGCTTGAGCCCGTAAAGCAACGCCCTGGGATGTATACCCGTACCGATAATCCGTTACACATAATTCAAGAGGTCATTGATAACGCTTCTGACGAAGCATTAGGCGGTTATGGTCAAGAAATTATTCTGACACTGCATACTGATGGTAGCGTGAGTGTTGAAGATTTTGGTAGAGGTATTCCAGTAGGGATGCATCAGGATGAAAAAAAACCTGTAGTAGAGATTGTTTTTACGCAGTTACATGCAGGTGGTAAGTTTGAAAAAGGGACTGCTGGTGCTTATGCATTTTCTGGCGGACTCCATGGGGTTGGTGTATCAGTCACGAATGCCTTGTCTAAAAGATTAGAAGTGCAAGTTTGGCGGGACAAACAATATTCGACCCTAGCCTTTGAACATGGTTTTTTAGTCGATAAGATTAAGACTCAAGCAATTCGAAGTGGTACGAAAACTAGTGGTACCGTGGTGCGTACTTGGCCAGATGCTTCTTATTTTGATTCAGCGCATATTCCTTTGGCTGATTTACAGCGACTATTAAGATCTAAAGCAGTTTTATTACCTGGGGTTAAAGTCACATTAGTTCAAGAAAAGTCTGGCGATACCCAATCCTGGTTTTACGAGCATGGCTTAAAGGGGTATTTAGATGAGGCGATGACGCATTTAGGTCATAGTGAGCTATGCATTCCGGCTTTTGATGGGGAGCATTTTGCAGATCCCGAGCGCCCTGGTGAGGATAATTTTGCGATTGGTGAGGGCGCTGCTTGGATTGTGGCATGGACTGAAGAGGGTGTTCCAGTGCGCGAGAGTTATGTGAATTTAATACCGACGACTGCTGGTGGTACGCACGAGAGTGGTTTGCGTGAGGGTCTATATAACTCCGTTAAAAGTTTTATTGAATTGCATGCCTTATTACCAAAGGGTGTGAAATTAATGCCTGAAGATGTTTTTGCAAGAGCATCTTTTGTACTTTCCGCAAAAGTATTAGACCCACAATTTCAAGGTCAGATTAAAGAGCGCTTGAACTCGCGCGATGCGGTTCGGCTAGTTTCAGGTTTTATTAAATCAGGCTTGGATTTATGGCTTAATCAACATGTTGATTATGGTAAGAAATTAGCCGATTTAGTCATCAAGCAAGCCCAAGCCAGAACACGTGCTGGTCAAAAAATTGAAAAAAGAAAGTCTTCTGGTATCGCAGTGTTACCTGGCAAATTGACTGATTGTGAAAGTGAAGACATTCGTATTAATGAAATATTTTTGGTCGAAGGTGACTCTGCTGGTGGCTCGGCGAAGATGGGGCGAAATAAAGAATATCAAGCGATACTTCCTCTACGTGGCAAAGTCTTAAATACTTGGGAAGCCGAGCGCGATCGTTTATTTGCAAATAATGAAGTGCATGATATTGCAGTAGCTATTGGGGTAGATCCCCATGGTATGAATGATGAACCGGATCTGAGTAATTTGCGATATGGGAAGATTTGTATCCTATCAGACGCAGATGTTGATGGCTCACATATTCAAGTTTTACTACTAACCTTATTTTTTAAACATTTTCCGAAGTTAATTGATCGTTCTCATATTTATGTTTCACGACCACCTTTATTTCGGGTGGATGCGCCAGCTAGGGGTAAGAAGCCAGCCCAAAAGATTTACGCCTTGGATCTGGCTGAGCTCAAAACCATTGAGGATAAATTAGTTAAGGAAGGTTTAAAGGCGGGCAGTTGGCAGATATCCCGTTTCAAAGGTTTAGGAGAAATGAGTCCGGAGCAATTATGGGAGACAACTCTGAATCCAGATACACGCAGGCTACTACCAATCTTGACTAGACCCATAGCCTTAGAGCAAACAATTAAGACGATGGATATGCTCATGGGTAAATCGGAATCTTCTGCAAGGCGGGTATGGTTAGAAGAACGTGGCAATGAAGTAGAAGCCGATATTTAATGAAACTGATACGCTGATGAATAACGAATACGATTTATTTTCTGACATACCCCCGGATGAGCCGACTGAGCCAGCTGAGGCTCTCACGTTAGCAACCTATGCTGAGCAAGCCTATTTAGATTACGCTATCAGCGTAGTGAAGGGACGCGCTTTACCGGAGTTAGCAGATGGTCAAAAGCCAGTTCAACGCCGTATTCTTTATTCGATGAGTGAGATGAGTTTACGCTTTGATGCTAAACCGGTCAAAAGTGCTCGGGTAGTTGGTGATGTCTTGGGTAAGTTTCACCCCCATGGTGATCAATCTGCTTATGATGCTTTAGTGCGCCTAGCGCAAAGCTTTAGTCTGCGTTATCCACTAATTGATGGTCAAGGAAATTTTGGCTCACGCGATGGTGATGGTGCTGCGGCTATGCGTTATACAGAGGCTAGACTGACTAAAATCGCCAGTTTATTAATGGACGAGATTCATCAGGGTACGATCGATTTTATTCCTAACTATGACGGCTCTTTTGACGAGCCGGCGATGTTACCTGCTAGACTGCCTTTTGTTTTACTCAATGGTGCGTCCGGAATTGCGGTTGGGATGGCTACAGAGATTCCTTCGCATAATTTACGAGAAGTTGCTACAGCGGCGATTGCGGTGATGAAAAATCCCAAGATTACACATGAGGAAATTTTACAAATAATCCCAGGCCCAGACTTTCCTGGAGGTGGACAGATTATTTCTGCGGCGAGTGAAATTGCTGAGATTTACCAGTCTGGCAGGGGAAGTCTGAAAGTCCGTGCCAGGTGGGTTATTGAAGAATTAGCGCGTGGTCAGTGGAAGTTAGTCATTAATGAACTGCCTCCAAGCACATCCACGCAAAAAGTCTTACAAGAAATAGAAGAGCTGACTAATCCCAAGATAAAGATGGGTAAAAAGGCTTTGAGTGCTGAGCAAAATGCGTTGAAGCAGTCAACTTTGGCCATGCTTGATGGCGTGCGTGATGAGTCGAGTAAGGACGCGGCAGTTCGTTTAGTTTTTGAGCCGAAAACAAAAAACATTGATGTGCATGAGTTTGCGAATTTCTTACTGGCTCATACCTCCTTAGAAGCGAACTCTTCGATTAATCTAGTCATGATTGGTATGGACGGTCGTCCTCGTCAAAAGGGGATTTTATCGATCTTGCAGGAATGGGCGCAGTTTCGGATTGCCACAGTCACGAAAAGGACACAGCATCGATTAAGTAAAGTGAATGATCGGATGCATATTCTGGAAGGTCGACAATTAGTCTTACTCAATATTGATGAGGTGATTCGGATCATTCGTCAAAGTGATGAGCCAAAAGTAGATTTAATGGCAGCATTTTCTTTGTCAGATCGGCAGGCTGAAGACATTTTAGAAATACGGTTGCGTCAATTAGCCCGTTTAGAGGCGATCAAGATTGAGCAAGAGTTACAACAATTAGCGGAAGAAAAATCAGATTTAGAAGCTGTTTTAGCGAGTGAAGCGCTGATGCGCCGGCGAATTGTCAAAGAAATAGAAGCGGATGCCAAGACCTTTGGTGATGATCGACGCACCATGATTCAAGAGGAAAAGAAGTCGGTTGTTCAAACTCGGGTAATTGATGAGGCAATCACGGTGATTGTTTCTCAGAAGGGTTGGGTTCGTTCTCGCTTAGGACATGGTCACGATCCTGCGCAACTGAATTTTAAAGTGGGTGACGGTTTATATGATGTTTATGAATGTCGCACGGTCGATGTCTTGTTAGCTATTGGCAGTAACGGGCGAGTGTATAGTGTTTCTGTGGCTGATTTACCGGGTTCTAGGGGTGATGGTACACCCTATACTTCCTTTATTAATCTGACCTCTGGGACTCAAATACTGACTTATTATGCGGGTCAATCAGATGACTTGTTACTCATTAGCTTAGCCTCAGGTAATGGCTTTTTAGCAAATGTGGCAGATATGGTGACCCGTAATAAAGCGGGTAAGGCATTTGTCGGGTTAGACGAGCAGTTACCCGGTGGTGATTATGTTTTACCGATATTTCCTGTTCGGCCAGGTATGAAATTTTTAGCTTGTTTATCATCGACTGGTCGTTTATTGACTTTTGAATTAGCTGACTTAAAACGACTGCCAACTGGTGGGAAAGGGGTTATTTTGATGGATTTAGACCCCAAAGAAATACTTCAAAGTGCCGTGCCATATAGTGATGCGGGTATTGTCATGAGTGGGCTTGGTCGAGCCAATAAGTTGACTGAGGTAGTTATTACGCACAAAGTGCTATCCAGCTTTAAAGCGCAGCGCGCCAGAAAAGGGCATGCAATCGATCCAAAACTCAAAGAAGCGCGCTTAAAACCTCTTTAACTGATGATGAAACCCGATGGATTTAGAAGAAAGATTTGTTTTGGAATTGGGGATGGAGTAGGCACAAAGGCTGCAGAATCACAAATGGCCCCAATAATCGAGATGACTCGTCTATACTATTGGTTTAATACACAATGATTCATCTAAACTATTTATAAAAAATGAACTTGCCAGTCAATTTATCCCCAAAAAAACGTGTTTTAACTTGTTTGATAAGCCTGATGGCTTCTTCCCTTAGTAACTTCGTCATGGCTGCAGATTTAGTTGGTGATGCCAACAAAGGTGCTAGTAAAGTTTCCTTGTGTGCGGGCTGCCATGCAATTCCTGGATATCGCTCATCCGTGCCGGAGATTTATACGATCCCGATGATTGGTGGTCAATCTGCCGCCTATTTAGTATCAGCCTTACAGGCCTACAAAAAAGGCGAGCGTAAGCATCCTACCATGCGTGGTATTGCAGGATCCTTATCCGATCAGGACATGGTTGATATAGCGGCTTACTATGCTGGACAAAGCGCCAGCTCCAAACCAAACTATTTAAAATAAAGATATTAGAAAGGTTGCTCTCATGAAATTGATCCTTAGTTTGAGTAGTTTCATGCTCATTATCGGACTAAGTAGCCCCGTCTATGCTGGCAATAAAGAAGCTGGTCGTGCTTTAGTTGAAAAAAATAACTGTAATTCCTGTCACGGCCCTGATCTTAAGTCACCCATTGCGCCAGCTTATCCCAAATTAGCTGGTCAACACGCCGATTATCTCTTTTATGCCCTAAAGGCGTATCAAGTTAATGGCCCGCAGGTAGGGCGTTCCAATGCGATTATGGCCGCGCAGGCCAAGCAATTCAATGTAACTCAATTGAAGGATATGGCTGCTTACATTGCCTCTTTGCCTGGTGATTTAGTCATTAAAAAATAAGTCTTGAATCAGATGTTCTATTAAAAGCCCATTGATTCAATATGATGGGCTTTATATTTGCCTAGTGTTATTCAATGGCAGCTTCTTGTCCTTGCAGTAGATGATTTTTCATCAAGGCTTCAGCTTCTTCAGGTTTTTTGCCGATTAATGCGGACATAATTTGGCGATGCTCTAGTAGAGATTTTTCTAATCGGCCAATTTTAGTTAAGGAATCTCTTCTTTGGAGTTTGAGGACTTGCCTTAAATCGGTGATTACGCGGTGCATCCAGGGATTTTTTGCAAAGTCCTGTAATTTATGATGAAACTCTTGGTTGACCTCAAAAAAACGCTCAGTATCGCGGTTTGCTGCTGCTCGTTCTAATTTTGTATGAATAGAATCTAAAATTTCGAGTTCCTCTTCAGTCGCTTCTTCTGCAACTTTTCGGCAGGCCTGAGCTTCGAGTAGAGCAATCACAGCAAAGATATTTTTAATATCTATTTCTTGCACTTCTGTAACGTAGGCTCCTCGACGCAGTTTCATCGTAATGAGTCCTTCAGCAGCAAGAACTTTTAAGGCTTCACGCAGTGGTGTACGACTAATACCAAAACTGGCGGTTAATAATTTTTCATCAATCCACGCCCCTGGCGCTAATTCATGGCTAAATATTTTTTCGCGGATTAAGTTCGCTACGGAAAGATAGAGCGGAAGGCTTTCGAGTGATGAGATCATATTAGTAAGAAATTTGTTTATATATAAACTGTAACTTAATGAATTAAATACATTAAATTGCGTTGATTATGAGGAGTGATTTTCTGTTAAAGCTTTGTCATAGTAAATTTTCGGACTCATTTAAAATTTGAATTCATAATTATGAATTCATTTAATACTTTATTTTATTGTTTGTCAATGGTATGCTTAGCATTATTAATGCCTTAACCAGTTTTGCAAACAGCAAGTATGGCGCGATTGAAATTCCCTGAAGGTCAAAATCATATGCAAAAGAACACTCCAAATAGTTGGCCGGATCTAAACGCAACTCAGCAAACAGATTGGGAAGCTCTAGCTCAAAAGTCGATTCCCGATGGCCAAGTTGATGACCTTGGATGGCAAACTCCGGATGGCATTCATCTAAAGGCTTTATATACAAAAGATGACTTACAAGATTTGCCTTATACAAATACCTATCCAGGCTTTGAGCCATTTTTACGGGGGCCGCAAGCAACGATGTATGCTGTTCGGCCTTGGACAATTCGCCAATATGCTGGCTTTTCAACCGCCCAGGAATCGAACGCTTTTTACAGACAGGCTCTAGCTAATGGCGGGCAGGGTGTCTCTGTAGCCTTTGATTTGCCAACGCATCGTGGGTATGACTCGGATCATCCCCGTGTAATGGGTGATGTGGGTAAGGCGGGCGTAGCTATTGATACGGTCGAAGACATGAAAATTCTTTTTGACCAAATTCCCCTAGATCAGGTATCGGTCTCAATGACCATGAACGGGGGGGTTCTACCGATCTTAGCAAGCTATATCGTTGCAGCCCAAGAGCAAGGTGTTGAGCAAGCACAACTTTCTGGAACGATTCAAAACGATATCCTCAAAGAGTTCATGGTGCGTAATACGTATATTTATCCTCCAGAACCGTCGATGCGGATTATTGGCGACATCATTGAATATACCGCTCATCAGATGCCAAAATTTAATTCAATTTCTATCTCTGGCTATCACATGCAAGAAGCCGGTGCAAATCAATCATTAGAACTTGCTTTTACTCTGGCCGACGGCCAGGAGTACGTCAAAACTGCCTTAGCTAAGGGCTTAGATATCGACGTGTTTGCTGGTCGACTTTCTTTTTTCTTTGCAATTGGGATGAATTTTTACCTAGAAATTGCCAAACTGCGGGCCGCTCGACTTCTCTGGTGGCGCATGATGAAAGCATTTCATCCTAAAAATCCAAAATCTCTCATGTTACGCACCCACTGCCAAACATCTGGCTGGTCCTTAACAGAGCAAGACCCTTATAACAATATTGTGCGTACTACCATCGAGGCGATGGCCGCTGTCTTTGGAGGTACCCAGTCATTGCACACCAACTCTTTTGATGAAGCGATTGCTCTACCGACAGAATTCTCCGCCCGGATTGCCCGCAATACGCAGTTAATTATTCAAGAAGAAAGCCATATGACGAGCGTAGTAGACCCTTGGGCGGGCTCTTACATGATGGAAAAACTGACTCAAGAGATGGCCGATAAAGCTTGGGAGATTATTCAGGAAGTTGAGGCAATGGGAGGTATGACTAAAGCCGTCGAGAGTGGCTGGGCCAAGTTAAAAATTGAGGCTGCAGCAGCTCAAAAACAGGCCCATATTGATTCAGGAAAAGATACGATTGTCGGCGTTAATAAATACCAATTAGCGCAAGAGGACTCATTGCAAACCAGAGAAGTCGACAATAACAAAGTACGTGATTTACAGATCGCTTTTCTCAAAAAAATTAAAGCCGAGCGCGATCCGATAAAAGTTCGTCAGGCATTGGATGCAATTACGCAAGCGGCGCAAGACAAGACGGGTAATTTACTCGATTTAACTGTGCAAGCCATGCGACTAAGGGCTACAGTTGGTGAAGTTTCTGACGCTTTAGAGAAAGTATTTTCTCGGCACCGTGCGGATACGCAAAAGGTTACAGGAGTATATGCCATGGCTTATGATTCTGCTCAAGGGTGGGCCAAATTACAAGAGGAAATAGCCCAGTTTGGGCAAACCTTTGGCCGTCGACCGCGGGTCATGATTGCCAAGTTAGGTCAAGACGGGCACGACCGGGGTGCAAAGGTAGTAGCAACGGCCTTTGCTGATTTAGGTTTTGATGTGGATATAGGCACTTTATTTCAAACTCCGCAAGAGTGTGCTAGGCAAGCGATTGAAAATGATGTGCATGCTGTTGGAGTGTCTACTTTAGCGGCTGGGCATAAAACGCTCGTTCCAGAAATTATCGCTGAGCTCAAGCGTCAAGGTGGCCAAGAGATCGTGGTTTTTGTTGGTGGAGTAATCCCTAGGCAAGACTATGAGTACTTGTTTGAGGCAGGTGTCAAAGGCATTTATGGGCCTGGTACACCAATACCCGCATCAGCCAAAGACGTCCTAGAACATATTCGCTCTCATCTTCTGTCAACGCAGGCCAAGGTTTAAGTCATTAATGGACTTGTCTGATAAGCAGCTTTTAAAGGAGTTAGTTGACTCTTCTTTATCTGCTAAAAATTTACAGCGCCGTGCTTTAGCGAAGTTGATTACCCTCTTAGAGTCCACCTTGAGTGCGCACCAAATTCGGGCGGACGCCATTCTAAATCAAATTATTCCTTTGACTGGTAAATCCTTTCGGCTAGGAATATCTGGAGTTCCAGGCGTTGGTAAGTCGACCTTGATTGAGGCACTTGGGCTGTATTTAATTGCCCAAGGACACCGCGTAGCCGTATTAGCAATTGACCCATCCTCAACTGTCTCAGGTGGTTCTATTCTGGGTGATAAGACTCGGATGGAGCAATTATCAATGAGTGAAAATGCTTTTATTCGACCTAGCCCGACTGCTGGCAACCTTGGTGGGGTCGCCGAAAAAACGCGTGAAACGATACTCCTGGCGGAGGCAGCTGGATTTGATGTGGTTATCGTTGAAACCGTTGGTGTTGGACAGAGTGAAATTGCTGTAGCCAATATGACAGATATGTTTGTACTCATGCATTTACCAAATGCTGGGGATGATTTACAGGCCATCAAAAAAGGGGTAATGGAGTTAGCTGATCTTGTCCTCATTAATAAAGCCGATATTGATCAAGCCGCCGCAACCCGCGCGCAATCGCTGATCGCGCATTCTTTACATCTAATTGGTTCGTTTCCTAGTCAGGGTGATATGGCCAGTAAATGGCAGCCTCAAGTCTTCGCCTTAAGCGCGCTCAAGCAAGAGGGTATTGCCCAGTTTTGGGATTTGGCCAAACAGTTTATAGCTTGGCAAACTAAGACTGGCGCCTTTCTTGGCAGACGGCAAAAACAAGCAAGCTCATGGCTGACTGAACATATTGAAGCTGGTTTGAAGTTGAAATTTCGCGAAAATACAGCCATTGCAAACCAGTACCCCAACACTTTAGAGCAAGTCCGCAGTGGACAGCTAGCTCCATCTGTAGCAGCCAGACAGTTATTAGCAATCTTTCATAGCAATTCGGAGAAGGTAGGGTAGTCATGAACGAAATTATTCGACAATTAGAAGCCAAGCGAGAACAGGCCTATTTAGGCGGTGGTCAAAAGCGTATCTTTGCGCAGCACAATAAAGGCAAATTGACTGCCCGAGAGCGGCTCGCATTACTCCTTGATGAGGGCTCTTTTGAAGAATGGGATATGTTTGTAGAGCATCGTTGTACAGATTTTGGAATGGCCGATGAAACTGTTCCTAGCGATGGGGTCGTTACTGGTTATGGCATGATTAATGGTCGATTGGTATTTGTGTTTTCGCAAGACTTTACAGTTTTTGGTGGTTCTCTCTCAGAAGCACATGCTGAAAAAATTTGCAAGGTAATGGATCAGGCTATGAAGGTTGGTGCTCCAATTATTGGTCTGAATGACTCAGGGGGCGCCAGAATCCAAGAGGGAGTGGCATCCCTTGGTGGTTATGCAGAAATTTTTCAACGCAACGTCATGGCCTCCGGAGTCATACCGCAAATCTCCCTAATCATGGGGCCATGTGCTGGTGGGGCAGTCTATTCACCGGCACTGACGGACTTTATTTTTATGGTCAAAGACAGTTCGTATATGTTTGTCACTGGGCCAGATGTCGTCAAGACTGTTACCCATGAAGAGGTTAGTGCGCAGGAGCTAGGTGGTGCCCTAACGCATTCGACCAAGTCCGGTGTTTGTGATCGCGTTTTTGAAAATGACGTCGAAGCGCTCTTGATGGTCCGTCGATTTTTCAATTACCTGCCACTTTCTAATCGCGAGTCAGCTCCTCACCGTCCTAGTTCTTGTGTTCCATTAGAAGAGGATTTTTCTCTGGACACCCTCATACCGACTCACCCAAATAAGCCTTATGACATGTTAGAACTTATTCTGAAAGTTTTAGATGATAGCGATTTTTATGAAATTCAGCCGGATTACGCTAAAAATATCGTGATTGGTTTTGGCCGAATTGATGGCCAATCAGTTGGCATAGTAGCAAATCAACCTTTAGTTCTAGCAGGATGCTTGGATATTAAGTCAGCAATTAAGGCAGCCCGTTTTGTGCGGTTTTGTGATTCATTTAACATCCCAGTAATTACTTTTGTAGATGTACCAGGATTTATGCCAGGAACTGCCCAAGAATACGGGGGCATTATTAAGCATGGGGCTAAGTTGCTTTTTGCCTACGCCGAATGTACTGTTCCCAAAATTACTGTCATCACCAGAAAAGCCTATGGTGGAGCTTACGATGTCATGTCATCTAAGCACTTGCGAGGAGATGTCAACTTTGCTTGGCCATCTGCAGAAATTGCAGTCATGGGCCCTAAAGGTGCAGTAGAAATTATTTTCCGGGAAGAAAAGGGTGATGCCAATCAATTAGCGCAGCGTGAGGCCCAGTATAAAGCGAAGTTTGCCAATCCATTTGTAGCAAGTCGCCGAGGCTATATTGACGATGTCATTATGCCGCACGAAACCCGAAAACGCATTGCTAGATCTTTAGTCATGCTCAAACATAAAGAATTAGAGAATCCATGGAGAAAACATGACAATATTCCTTTATAACCAGATTGATGCGTGTCTGAAGAGTGATGACCATGTTTAAAAAAATTCTCATTGCTAATCGTGGTGAAATCGCTTGCCGGGTAATTCGTACATGTCGATTGATGGGAATTGCTACGGTTGCTGTTTACTCCGAAGCTGATGCCGAAGCTCTGCACGTTCAAATGGCAGATGAAGCCGTTTTGGTTGGTCCAGCCCCCTCGCGAGAGTCATATTTAGTGATGGAAAAAATAATAACTGCGGCCAAAACTACAGGTGCACAAGCAATTCATCCGGGTTACGGCTTTCTTTCTGAAAACGAGACTTTTGCAAAATTGGTTGAAGATGAGGGTCTCGTATTTATTGGTCCTAAGTATGCAGCGATTGCCTCCATGGGTGATAAGATCGCCTCCAAAAAGTTAGCGATGGCCTCTGGCGTTAATACCATCCCAGGCTATAACGAAGTGATTATAGATGCTCAGCAAGCGGTAAAAATTGCCCAGAATATTGGTTACCCAGTCATGCTCAAGGCGTCTGCTGGTGGAGGTGGCAAGGGTTTACGCGTGGCCTTTAATGATCAGCAGGCAGAAGAGGGGTTTATTGCTTGTGCTAATGAGGCGCGTAATGCGTTTGGTGATGACCGAATTTTTATAGAAAAATTTATTGAAGAGCCCCGCCATATTGAAATTCAAAT
>CALPOM020000032.1 GCA_943325205.2 Thermoflexus hugenholtzii JAD2
TTAACGGATGATGGGGATGTTTGGTGGGAGGGTATGACTAAAGAGATCCCTCAACATTTAATCGACTGGCAGGGTAATGACTGGACACCCGCAGATGCGGCAGCTGGAAAAAAAGCGGCTCATCCAAATGCGCGCTTTACCGTTGCAGCTATTAATAATCCAGCGGTAGACCCTGAGTGGGACAACCCAGAAGGCGTGGCAATAGACGCGTTTATATTTGGTGGTAGACGTTCGACAACCGTGCCGTTAGTGACTGAAGCTAGAGATTGGGTAGAGGGTGTTTATATGGCAGCAACGCAAGGGTCAGAAACAACGGCTGCGGCAACTGGACAAGTTGGCGTGGTTCGCCGGGACCCATTCGCTATGCTGCCTTTTGCCGGGTATAACATGAGCGAGTATTTTCAGCATTGGCTGGATATTGGCGCACAACTGGAGTCCAAACAGGCTGTACTACCTAAAATCTATTGTGTCAATTGGTTCCGAAAAAATGATCAGGGACAGTTTGTCTGGCCTGGCTATGGCGAAAATATGCGCGTTCTTGCCTGGATGTTGGGTCGCGTTCAGGGGAGCGCTCAGGCGGTTGAGAATGTCTTTGGCTACTCCCCAAGTTATCAAGACCTGAATTGGGATGGCATGCCATTTACACAAGAACAGTTTAATCAAGTTATTTCTGTGGACAATGCCTCCTGGCGAGAGGAGTTAAAGCTGCATGATGAGCTTTTCACGCAACTCTCCCATGGCTTGCCGAAAGTTTTAACGGCTACAAAAACGAAGTTAGAAAGTCGATTAGCTTAGTTCTCTTTGTTTGCAGATGGGCGGCAATCTTTATCGTTGCCGCTTTGTAGCTTTCCGTCGCTATCAACATACGAACAAATATCTTCAAGATGGTAGCGACCTTTTGAAGGACCTCGAGGCATTAAGGTGCTTTGGCGTGCAATCAAAAGATCGTTGGCTCGCTTACCCGCTGTCGCAATGCACTCCTTCATCAGGGGCGCGTTTTCATCTTTAACGATCAATAGTAGCCCGGCGCAGCGCCCTTTAATTTCAGTATCAATTGCCGCCATGGCTACTGGGTTGGGCTTGACCCGCAATGGTGAAATAATACTCATAGGATCCACAGCCTTTGATTGTAAGTGCACTTCAAAATGTAAGTGCGGGCCAGTAGAGCGGCCAGTATTGCCAACGAGGGCAATGAGCTCACCTTTTTTAACAGTTTGTTTTTCAGAGACATAAATATCGCCAAGATGGCCATATTTTGATACTACCCCGTTGTCATGAGTAATTTCAATATATTTGCCATAACCGTGTAAATCAAAAAGAGAACCTATTTTAGTAATGCGGCCATTGGAAATACTCACGATCGGGGTACCTAAGGCTGCTGCAAAATCAACGCCACTATGAAAAGCGTCTAGTCCCGTAAAGGGGTCTTTGCGTTCTCCGTACCCGCTAGAGAGCGCATACTCGCCAAGAAGTGGGACCCCATCAGGCAAATTGTTTTGAAAATACATCGCTAGCATAAGATACTTCTTTAAAAATGGTATCGAAGAATTTATTTTTTGAATTGCTAACTCTAAGTGACTTAAGGAGGTGTTTGTTTCGTACTCTTCTTCAGAAAGGTTTAATGGCTTAAGTGGTAAAAATTGGCCACCTTTACCAGCACCTACTAAATTTGGATTTTTAGGAGTTGGCTGTTGTTTATCCAGCTTTTCTTTTAAGGTAAAAACTTCATTCACATCACTAATTGTTTTGTTTAATTTTTCTTCTAGCTCCGTAAAGCGAGAAACCAGCTCTGAGCTCAATGGCGGTGCAGGAGCTGGCGGCTCCACGAAGCCTATCCACAGGCCTTTTTGAATAAGTATATAACTGGCAAGAAAGAGGCTCAGAATAGATAACAAGACAACAGTAACAGCAGTTTTTTTTCGAATAGAAAAAAACTGGCTACTATCGTCTTCAAGGGATCTATATTCAGTCATGGGCTTATTGGAATGAACTCATTTAAAATTATATAAGCACTATAAAGTCAATTTAAAAGATGGGTACTAGATGAAGATACTTGTATTGGGTGCTGGTATTGCTGGTTGTTCAATTGTGCATCAATTAATGGCAGGTAATCAAGACCTAGAGGTACTTCTAATTGAAGAGCACTCAGGCCCTGCACAAGAGACTTCAGGTCATCGCCTAGCAATGGCACATCCTCAAATAGCAATAAAGAAGACAAAATTACAACAATTTACCCAATTAGGAAATCGACTGGCTTTTCAAGAATGGGCCTATGCCCAAAAATATGAGGGTGTATTTCAGCCAATGACGGATAGGGAGTGGTGTAATGAAGCTTGGATTTTGGCGCAATTTGACAAAATAGGAATAACTCCGAAGGAAGCTATTCCATTCGATTGTCGTGAGGCGGAAAGTCTAACGGGGATTCATCGACCTGGAATTTGGTTCAAAGAGGGAGCGGTATATGACTTGCCGGCCATTTGCAAAATGGCGCTTAGCCAACTTCCAATAGAACATTGCCTTTGGGGCCAAAAGGTCGGGGCCATTTTGCAAAGCAAAGGCCAGTGGCAGGTGTTAAATACAAGACGCGAAGTTATTACACAAGCGCCAATATTAATCTTGGCAAATGGCTTAGGCGTCCAAAGCTTGCTGGGTAGTATTGGCATCAGTCTACCAATGAGGGCGGTACGCGGACAACTATCCCGGTTTTTAATACAAAAAGATAGCAATATTGCCCCTAAATTACCCCGAACGGCCTTAAGAGGAAATGGCTACTGTCTGCCAGGTAGACTTTTAAATACCGGGCAATTTACTTGGGAAATAGGGTCAAGCTATGATGAAGACTCTAGAGACACAGGATACTGGCAGTCTAGTGATGAGGGCAATCGACTGAAGGGGCTTGATTTAATCGGGGTGGATGTTGCCCAACAAGCGGAGTTGATTTCTTATGAGTCATTTGTAGGCGTGCGATCAGCATCTAAGGACCGACTGCCACTTATAGGTCCCATTCCCAATGAAGATGGTTTATTCATTGCGACGGGGTATGGCTCCAGAGGCGTGATCTGGAGTGCTCTGGGTTCTCGCTTGATTTTTGCTTACGTGGCTGCTTTTTTGGCAGATGAGGCTCGTTTACGCGCGGGTTTTTTAGCAGGCGCATCGCCTGAGCTAGAGTCGGAACTAGCCTCTTCTGTTTCCCCTGCACGTTTTTTGGCAGGTGCTTTGGCTAAGCGCACCTCAAACTCAAAGCCAATCTTACCGGTTTCTTGACGAACCAGATAGGCCTTAAACATTCTGCCAGTCCGGGAGGATTTAAAATTCGTTAGCAGGTCCGTTTTGCCTGTTGCGAGTAATTTTTCTACTTGCTCTTCACTAACTTCTTGTTGAAGAATGACCTTTCCGGTAAAAAAATCACACGATTTTTCTGGGCCAACGGATCTCTCGCAGATATAGTTCATGCCATGCTCATATACGGCACCTGAACATTTTGGGCAAGGCCCAAGGGCTTTGAGTCCAGTAAAGTCAACGGGTTGCAGATCATTTTCTGCCGAGTTACCAAAGTCAAACTCTAGCTTATAACCAGCATTGGGATAGTCTTTGTCATCCAACGCAATAGGGTTCAATTTAATGATGGCGGCAAATGGTCGGCCCATTTTGCTTCTAAAGCCCTGCAGAGGGCCAATTTTTTTCTCGCGTAACAACTCCTCAGCTTCTTCATATTCGAGGGTTTTTCCACCGGGTATTTTGCTGATAGAAAAGCCACATTGCTCACAGGAGAAGCGACGATAGTTCTCTTTAACAGGACCTTGGCAATTTGGGCAAGGCGTTTTCAATGTAATATAGTCGCCGGGAATTGTGTCGCTATCAAACTCTTTGGCCCGTTTGACAATTCGCTGCGTCATTTGGGCGATTTCTTGCATAAAAGTCGCTCGCGGAATTAAGCCTTTTTCCATTTGGGAGAGTTGATGCTCCCAGCCTCCGGTTAGAGACGGTTGGGTTAGTTCCTCTATGCCCAGTCCGCGAAGTAAGGTCATCAGCTGAAAAGCTTTGGCTGTGGGAATTAACTCCCGCGCCTCACGAACCATGTAGCGTTCGGCTAAGAGACCTTCAATAATCGCTGCTCGGGTGGCTGGTGTGCCAAGTCCCTTTGCGGCCATTGCCTCTCGAAACTCATCATCCTCTACGAGTTTACCTGCCCCCTCCATGGCTGATAACAGGGTTGCTTCGGTAAATCGAGCAGGTGGTTTTGTTTTCAGTGGAACAGCTGTAATGGATTCTGTTTGTACAGATTCATTAGGCGCAACGGCTACTAATTCTTGATCATCTTGATTGGTTTTACCGTAGACCGTAAGCCAACCTGGCTTGACCAAAACTTTGCCTTCTGTTTTGAACAAATGACCACTAACTGTGGTGATTCGAGTGGTATTTAAAAATTCAGCTGCAGGAAAAAACACAGCTAAAAATCTTCGAACTACGAGGTCATAAAGTTTTTGTTCGGGTTCTGAAAGAGTTTTAGCAGAGTCTTGCAGAGTGGGAATAATTGCAAAGTGATCAGATATTTTGGAATTATCAAAAATCTTTTTATTTAGCTTAACCCATTGATTTTTAGCAATCATGGAGGCAAATTGGGAGTAGTTCGGAAAAGAAGTGCCTAGGGCGGCGATTGTTTCTTTGACTGTGTCAACGTAATCTTCGGGTAAGGCTCTAGAATCTGTTCTTGGGTAGGTCAGAAGTTTGTGGCGCTCATAAAGAGCCTGTGCTATACCAAGAGTATTCTTCGCCGAAAAACCAAAGCGTGCATTTGCTTCCCGCTGCAAACTGGTAAGGTCAAAAAGGTGCGGGGCCTGTTGAGAGGATGGTTTAGACTCCTCTTGAACACTGCCGGGTCTACCATTACAGGCCAAAATAATACTTTTAGCTTCTGCCTCGCTCCATAATCGAGACTCTTTTAGTTCCGGATCAAGCGCATCAGTTTTTGACGGCCTTTTAAATTTTGGGTCAAACCAGCGCCCCTCATAAACCCCTGCAGCAGCGATAAACTGCGCCCTTACTTCCCAGTAATCTCGGGAGATAAATTGCCGAATACCCTCTTCACGAACAACTACAATCGATAATGTGGGGGTTTGGACTCGGCCAACGGTCGTTAAGAAAAAACCTCCACTCCGACTATTAAAAGCCGTCATCGCCCGAGTGCCATTGATACCCACTAGCCAATCAGCCTCGGACCTACACCTTGCCGCATCTGAGAGCGGCATCATTTCCTCATCACTACGAAGATGCGAAAAGCCATCTCGTATAGCATTAGCGGTCATCGATTGCAACCATAGGCGTTTTACCGGTTGCGAAGCTTTGGTTTGTTGGGCAATAAGACGGAAGATCAGCTCACCCTCTCGGCCAGCATCACATGCATTAACTAGCTGCGTCACATCTTTTCTTTTAATCAGTTTTTGTAGAGCTTTTAGACGAGATTCTGTTTTTACAATCGGTCTTAATTCAAATCTAGGTGGAATTACGGGTAAATTGTTAAAAGACCATTTTCCGCGTTTGACCTCAAACTCTTCCGGAGCCATGATTTCTAATAAGTGCCCGACAGCTGAGGAAATAATAAAGTCGGATCTTTCAAAGTAATCCTCGTACTTCGTAAAACCTCCAAGAGCGCGCGCAATATCAGCGGCAACCGATGGTTTTTCAGCAATAATTAGGGTTTTAGAAGAACCTAGATCTGTAACTTTGGCACTTGATTTTTTTGGCACTATTTTTAACCTTCAACATTAATTTCTTTTTTTATTATTACCCGAAGAAATCATAAAAGTGTATATTTTTCTACCAAGATTCATAAAAAAACATTAAAAACATACCTAAGTAATTGATAAGTATAGATAATTAATTTTACGGGGGCATGGTTAAAAAGAATAAAAACCTTACCTAAATGAAAAACTCATTCGTAAAGTGACGACGAGTAATCAAAAAACCCGTTTAGGTCGTATTAAAATATAGCATACACAATCATTCAACACTTTCTTTATATGGCGATATTACCGATACTTTGTTACCCAGACCCACGTCTTCGTGTAGTTGCTAAGCCAGTTGTTCATTTTGATGACAGTTTACAAGCAACTGTTGCCGATATGGCTCACACCATGTACGAGGCCCCAGGGGTTGGTTTGGCAGCGACCCAAGTTGATATCCATTTAAGAATTATTGTGATGGATGTATCGGATGCTAGAAATGAGTTGCTAGTTTTTATTAATCCAGAATTGTTGTGGGTCAGTGAGGAAAAAAAGCTTTGGAAGGAGGGTTGTCTTTCCGTGCCAGATTTTTTTGACGAGGTAGAACGGCCAGACAGAGTTCAAGTGAAAGCCCATGATCAATTCGGCAGGCCTTTTGAAGTAGAAGGAGATGGGTTACTCGCCGTTTGTTTGCAGCATGAGATGGATCATTTATTAGGCAAGGTTTTTGTAGAGTATCTTTCGCCGTTAAAAAGACTTCGGATCAAGGGTAAGATGAAGAAAAGAGAACGCAGTTTACAGGAATGATTTAGCTAGTTGGATCTTGTTTTGATGCAGATCCTCTAAAAAAGATTCAGACTTGAAATACAGATATTCAAACACTCGACAAGAGCCGTGCGGGTCGTCGTCAAACATAACTTTTGCTGGATGGCACATCATTAATGTTTGATTTTCTGCGACAGACAGCCACTGCACCATTAACTCGCGGTAGGCATTTTCGGAGGCAACACGAAAATCATAAACACCTAAAAAATCTGGATTACATGAAAACCCCTGTTTTTTTAATAGCGGTGCAAATTTTTTCCCACCAAGTATTTCTAATACCAAACATTTAAAGTAATGTGGGGGCCGTGTTTTTTTGGGTGATAAAGCGGTCGATCGTAACCACGGCCATTGATGGCTTGGATAACGTTCGCGCAGCGTTTGGATCAGGACATCACGAATTTGCTTAAATTGGTGCACATGCTGGTGGCCATCGATAAAATTGGGCGGGCGCAAAAACAAATCTTCGAAAAGTTGTAGCTGATGTAGCAGGCTCTTTTTAATAAAAACGGTATCAACGAGCTGGAGTTGACTTTGAATGATCCAAGTTGCTAGATTTTTTTTAGGTTGTAAGCGCTGAAATGGTAAGGTTAAATTAAAGTGGAGGCCCAGTTGGAGGCCTTCATCATTCGCTTGTCTGAGGGCTTGCTGGTGAGTTGCAGCATGAGGCGCTTCCGAGAGGACACTTGCAGCACTGAGTCGGCCCATTTCAAATAGGTGGATGCAGGCCTCATCGATGGCAGGATTTTGACCTAGATCATCAGCACAAAGAAGAAGAGTTTTCATACGTTCGCAAAGGCCCAGTATTTACTGGCAAAATAAGTTGCCACCGCGACTAAAAGAACCACGACACCTAGGGCTAAGTAATAGGGAATCATCAAATAGTGCAACGTGATTGCAAAAAGAGTTTCATTGAGAGCAAATGCGCTAGAGGCAACAATAAAATAACGAGGTATAGAGGCCCGTAGACTTTTGTTACTATCACGAAATGTCAGAAATCGTTGACCTAAAAAACTAAAACAAAAAGAAACAAAAAAACCCAGCAAGTTGGCTTGTAGTGGGCTAACAGAATACAACTCAACTAGGTAGACGACTACTCCAAGATGAATGCTAGCAGCAATGCCACCAACCAAAATAAATTGTCCAATACGTGGACTAATCCAGCTTGGTCGTATCATGATCGCGGGCGATAAGATATAGGGGCCGTTGCTTTACCTCATTAAAAATCCGACCGATATATTCCCCTAAAATACCAATGGATAAAAGTTGAACACCAGAAAACAACATTAAAGCCACGGTTATTGTTGGCCAACCCCCAACGGAGTTACCAAATAAAAGCGTTTCTATGGTGACAAAAATACCATAGGAAATCGCCACTAAAGAAATAACTCCACCAAGATAGGTCCATAAGCGAAGTGGTAAGGTACTAAATGAAGTCAGTCCAGATAAGGCTAGAGTAATTAACCCCGTTGCCCGAAAGCTAGAAAGCCCACCAAGACGGGACGCCGGTGTAAAAGGAATCGCAATGGTCTTGTAACCAACCCAAGCATATAAACCCTTCATAAATCGATTACGCTCTGGTAGGGCTTTAAGAGCATCAACGACTTTGCGATCGAGCCAGCGAAAGTCGCCGGCATTTTGTGGGATTGGTATATCAGAGCCTTTACTCAAAAGTGCGTAGAAAAATTTTGTACCAAGTCGTTTAAATAAGCTTTCTTGTGAACGATTGACTATTACGCCATAAATCATGTCGTAGCCAGAATGCCAAAGGGAGGCCATTTCTTGTAACTTATCTAATGGATGTTGAAAATCACAATCGATCAAAAGGACTGCATCACCCCGAGCCAGATCAATACCTGCGGATAAAGCCGCTTCTTTACCAAAATTTCGGGAGAGTTCAATATATCGAATATCTCCCTCTAGAGTAAGTTGTTCGGCAACATCTCCAGTATGATCCTTACTACCATCATTAATGATTAAAATTTCAAAGCGTGGAGTAATTTGAACGAGAGCTATTTTGAGTGCATGGATAAACTCTCTTAAAATACTTGACTCGTTATAAGCTGGAACAACAATGCTTAAGGTAAAAGTCTGATGAGATTGTGAAGAGTTGGGCATAGTGAAAGTGTAATGGTAAATCTATAATTTAAAAATAGTTTATTGATTGAAAGAAAGAGGGTTGGCTATCGAGCCAAATAAACATCCGGTTCCCATCCTGCATGTCTGGGTTATTTGCTTGGCTTTAGGCCTGATTTGGTTCGTCTCGCAAATCGCCTTTCGGAGCGCCCCATCTTGGGACAATATGGAGGAGTTAGTCTGGGCGTCCTCTTTTGAATGGGGCTATCAAAAGCATCCCCCATTGCCGACATGGGTTTTATACCCACTAACGATCGTTTTGGGTAAGGCGGTTTGGCTGACCTACGCTTTGGGATATTTAAGTGTGGTGTTTACTCAGATTATTATTTATCTCTTATTGAAACGGGTTGTAGAACAAGCAAGACTCCAAGTTCCAATAAATGCACCGTTTTTAGCAATCTTGTGTACTTCAACGATTGCTTATTACACTGTACGCGGTGGTGACTATAACCACAACAGTATGCAGTTATGGTCTATTGCGGCCATGTTCTTGTTTTATTACCAAGCATGGTTAGTAGAAAGAGCGAATGAGTTTTCTATCAGTTGGGGTTACTGGGCTCTCTTAGGGCTTTTTGCCGGATTGGCATTTTTGACAAAATATAGTGTATTAGTGCAAATTGCAGTTTTAGGCTTGCATTTTTTATGGGCTGGTCGGTGGCAAAGTAAGTATGCCTGGGGAGGGGTTTTAGTCGCATTTGTAGTAATGATGCTGACTATTTCACCACATGTGTTATGGGTGCTTGGCCAAACCAAACTCCAACAGGGCCCACTTTTCTATGTAAGTCATTCGATGGCGCATGCGGGCGAATATACCGATTTAATAAAAGAATTATTGATGGGCTTTTTGGCTACACAGTTTTACCGAACTGCGCCAGTTATCTTAGCTATTTGTTTAATCCTTTACGTCAGTAAAAAATCTTTAAGACGGAGGGAAAGCAATACATCCGTAGCAGAACAGTCCACATGGTGGAATAGTTTAAGACCAGATGATCGGGCTTTTTTAGTCATGCTGACACTTGGGCCAACAATTATTTCTTTAGCTATTGGGCTAAGTTTAAGCCAACAAATTGAGGCAAAGTGGGCTGTAACCTTTTATTTACCGATTGGGTGCCTACTTTGGATCTGGATGAAAAGTCCAATAGATCTGGGATCCATCATCAAAAAAATAGTGCTTTTTCATCTCTTCGTGGCACTAATATATGGTGTTGTGGTGGGTCCATTGGCAAGTCAGATGGGACGTCAGTCGCGCGCCAACTATCCGTGTCAAGAAGTTGCACGGCAGGTATATCAGCGTTGGATGGAGAATCCCGAAGTTACAAAAGGAAAGCCGCTCAAGTTAATTGGCGGCGATGGTTGGATTGCTGGCTGCCTGATCTCAAATGATCCAGTAAGCCAAGGGTTACAAATGAAGGTTTGGATCGACTTAGATGATAAACAGTCTCCATGGGTTAGCGCCTCAGATAAGGAGCAAGCAATTTTATTAATTACTGGGGAGTCAGGAAGGCTTGTCTGGCAGGGTGAGAATGTTGAAAAAATTATGAAGTTAATAAAAACGTCTGAATATCATGGTGAAGAATCAGTTGCATGGACAACCAAAGAGGGGGCATCACCAGTAAAAATTCATTGGGCAATTTTACCTTCGGGGAGGTTGGAATGAGCAGTTTAAAAGTCGTCTTTGCTGGCACTCCTGAGTTCGCCGCTGAAATTTTAAGCATGATTATTCAAGCTAAATATGAGGTGGTTTTAGTAATGACACAGCCTGATCGACCTGGTGGTCGTGGACTAAAGCTTCAGCAAAGCCCTGTAAAACAAGCTGCTTTGTATCATCAAATTCCGGTTTTACAACCCCACTCGTTGAAGTTAGATAGCAAATATTCAGAAGAGGCGTATGACGCCAAGCAAGTTTTAGAAACCAGTACTTTTGATGTAATGGTTGTTGCAGCATATGGCTTGATTTTACCGAAATGGCTCCTTGATTTAGGGGCTAGAGTATCACCCTTGGGTTGTATTAATGTTCATGCATCACTTTTGCCAAGATGGCGCGGCGCCGCCCCAATTCAGCGCGCTATTTTGGCTGGTGATCAACAAACTGGTACTTGTATTATGAGGATGGCAGAGGGTTTAGACACCGGTCCTATTATTCTTCAAGAAGCTTTAACAATCAGTGCGCAAGATACCGCAGGAGTGCTTCACGGGAAATTAGCCCTACAGGGTGGAAAATTGCTGAATGAAGTTTTAAATGGCCTATCCTGCGGTCAGGTTTTTAAACTTCAAGAACAAGCCAATGAGGGTGTAATTTATGCTCAAAAAATATTAAAAGAAGAAGCTAAAATTGACTGGAAAAAAGATGCGGTTGAGATTGATCGCTTAATAAGAGCGTTTTCACCAAGTCCTGGCGCTTATACTTACTTAAATCAGGCGCTTTTAAAAATCGGGTTGTCAGAAAATATATTGCGTGCAGTTAGTAGCAATGATCAAGGACTAGCAGGTCAAATTATTCAGATTGATGAAGACGGTATTTTAGTCGCTGGACAAAGGGGAGTGCTTCGGATTCTAGAGGTTCAAAGGCCTGGAGCTAAAAAAATCTCAGCAGCACTTTTTGCGAAAACATACTATTTAGAAGTGGGGCAGTGTTTTTCTTCCGATCCATAAAGTGGTAAAGAAAAAATTTCTCGCTCAAGCGGCATGGGAATGGGTTTGTAATTTATAAACAAGAAATGGTTAGGATTTGTGAATAAAACAAAAGTAATTGAAGTACCTGCCGTGAGTCTAGAGCGAGGCGCCAGTCTTCATAGGGCCCTGATTAGTTCAGTAGATCTATTTGCTCAAGTAAGGCGTGGAATTTCACTCACGCAGGCTTTAGAAAGTTCCCCGAAGGATATTCGATCGGCTGTCCAAAGTCTAAGTTATACGGCGTTTAGGTTCAAACCAGCAACACTTAAATTATTAGCAACTTACATTCCCAAGAAAATGAGCGATGAGGTTGAGGATCTTCTGGTGCTTGCGGCAGCAACTTTATACCCTGAGTCACCAAATCATTATCCCGCCCACACGCTGGTCAATGAAACAGTAAAGGCAGCTAGTGATTTGCCCAAAATAGCCCATGCGAAAGGTATGATTAATGCCGTACTTCGGCGCTTAATAGAACACCCCCAAGACTTTGATATTTTATTGAATCGGCATCAAAATCATTATCCACAATGGTGGACATATAAATTACAAAGGGCCTATCCTAAAGAGTGGCAAAAGATTTTAAAAACGAACCTTTTTCCAGCAAAGTTATTTGTGCGTGTAAACCCTAAAGTATTCACCCGTGAAGAGTATTTAGAAGAGCTTCGTAAAGTAAATATAAGCGCTTTAGAAATCCCAGCAGAAATTTTAAAGTTGGCGCCGCAAGCGATCTGTTTGGAGCAATCTATGCCCATATCAAAATTACCGCACTTCTCTTCGGGCGGTGTTTGTATTCAAGATCTAGGTGCGCAGATGGCTGGGCATCTTCTTTCGCCAAAAGATGGCGAAGATGTTTTAGATGCTTGCGCTGCACCTGGTGGAAAAAGCACCCATCTTTTGGAATTGGCAAATATATCCTTAACTGCCTTAGAGATTAATCAAGGGCGATTGGCCAAGGTCAATGAAAACATCACCCGATTAGGCTTATCTGCAAAACTGCTAGTTGGAGATGCGAGCAAACCAGAGTTGTGGTGGGATAAAAAACAGTTTGATCGAATTTTGGCCGACACGCCTTGTTCAGCTACTGGGATTATTCGACGACATCCAGATATTTTATACTTACGCAGGGAGAGCGACTTTGTTGGATTAAAAATTACTCAACAACAGATCTTAAGGTCCCTTTGGGATCTTTTGAAACCCGGTGGGGAGTTGTTGTATGTCTCCTGCTCTATTTTTCCAGAAGAGGGGGAGGAGCAAATCCAGTTATTTTTAGAAGAACATCCAAACGCTTTACGTTTAAACTCATTAAATCAACTGTTACCCTCGGAGTGGCATGATGGCTTTTTTTATGGGAAATTGCAAAAATTAACATAAAACGAATGCGGTTTTTTTGCGTACTAATTTTGGCAATGTTTTATGCATGCCTTAGTTCTGCTATGGCAGAAGGAATCAAGCTTCGCCAATTTAGTTTTGAGCCGGTCGAAAAATCGTGGACTATTAGTGCTTCTTATTCGGTAGAGTTACCGGCAGAATTAGTAGAGGCGATCAAAAAAGGGATTCCTTTTTATTTTGTTACAGAGTTACAGATAACTAGAGGAAGGTGGTATTGGTTTGAAGAAAAGCTAATTCAGACAAATAAAAATATCCGACTATCTTATCAACCGTTAACGCAACAATATCGTATTAGCACCGAAGGTTTTACGTATTCGGCGAACAGTATTAGCGAAGCATTGATCCAAATTGGGGCCATCGGTGGATGGCAAGTTGCGGATTTAGCAGTCTTAGAAAATGGGCAGACTTATCAGGGTGCAATGCGAATGCGCTTAGACTTAACTAAACTTCCCAAGCCCTTTCAGATAAATGCCCTGAATGCGAGAGATTGGACCGTTTTAAGCGATTGGCATCCGTTTACGATTACTCCTAAAGCCAGAGCGACAAAATGAACTCATTAGCAACTATGCGCGTGGAATCATTAATTGTTGGTAAACAGCAGATGAGAAAAGAACTCATATTATTTGTGACGCTTGTTTCTTTGTTAGCCATATTGTTGGTGAGTTTGCTCGTTGGAATGAGTGAGGATGCAAAGTTTTTTAGCCAATACTTTGTTTGGT
Organism: Thermoflexus hugenholtzii JAD2; assembly: GCA_943325205.2. Lineage (GTDB taxonomy): Bacteria > Pseudomonadota > Gammaproteobacteria > Burkholderiales > Burkholderiaceae > Polynucleobacter. Next base: position 13,463 of record CALPOM020000032.1, read on the forward strand.
TGTATGGGATTAATCTAGTCGTCGGTGCGGTACTTTTGTTGGTAATTATCGTTTTAGTTGTGACACTAACCATTCGCTGGCGACAGCGGTATTTTGGCACAAGGTTGATAGCAAAATTAGCAATGATCTTTGGCTTAGTTGGCGTTTTACCTGGTGCTATCCTCTACTCTGTTTCACTCCAATTCGTAGGGCGTAGTATTGACACTTGGTTTAATGTGAACGTTGAGTCGGCCTTAGAGGCGGGGCTTAATTTGGGTAGATACTCTTTTGAGGTAGGTCAGGAGGACTTTTTAGAAAGAGGCTTAGCACTTAGCATTTTGGCGCATAAAAAAAATGCCCGAAACTCTGAGGAGTTAAGTAAGTTATGCACCGAAATGCCGGTCGACTCGGTTGAACTAATCAATCAGGATGGGAAGGTATTGGCTAGTCACTTTTGTAACTCAACAGAACCTAATCAAAGTAGACAGTATCTTGAATTAATTCCAATTACTCGACAAATTGGCCGGGGCGTTATGTTAGAAACCCTTGGTAATGCCAGTCAAATTGAAAGTTATCAATATACTGCACTATATCTTTTGCCAACTAAAATATTTTTAAAACTCACAAGACACTTACCGCCCTTAATTGTGGAAGAGGCTAAGACTGTTCAACAGGCTTATAGCGACTATCAGGAAAAAACCTTAAGTCGACTAGGCCTTCGTAAAATGTATATAGGATCTTTAACATTAACGATGTTTTTGGCCCTATTTGTGGCAATTTTATTAGCATTAATATTAGGTAGGCAATTAGCTCAACCATTACTGATGCTGTTAAAGGGCACACAGGCTGTAGCACAAGGAGACTTGTCACCTAAGCCAGAAATTAACACCAAAGATGAGCTCGGGATGTTGACGCGGCAGTTTAATAATATGACCAAGCAAATTTCTGAGGCGAGACAGTCATTGCAAGAAGCAAAAGAATTTTCTGAATCCGTTTTAGCGAACTTAACAGCGGGCGTTTGCGTTTTAGATAGTAATTACTGTTTAGTTGTTGCGAATGATGGCGCTAATAGAATCTTAGAGAGAGATTTATCTGACCTTATCGGTAAGCCATTAAGCTTTGCTCCGGAGTTGCGCTTTTTTGAAGAAACGATTAGGGAGTCATTCAAGTCGAACATGGTATCGGTAGGAGAAGTAGAAACTGATTCAGAAAGAGTTCATTCTGACAGGGTCCAGGATGCAAAGTCATCTTGGCAAAGACAAATAGCGCTTTATGACTTAACGAAGACAGACGTTGAGCTTTCACCCTTGTTGCTCGCTCGCGGTACGGAGTTACTAGGAAAGCAATTTATTATTGTGTTTGACGATATTACTGATGTTATTGCGGCGCAGAGATCTCAAGCATGGGGCGAGGTAGCACAGCGACTTGCGCATGAGATTAAAAACCCCCTAACACCAATACAATTATCGGCAGACAGAATCTATCAAAAATTAACTGGAAAATTAACTCCCGAGCAAGAAGAGATTATTTTTAAGGGAACAAATACAATTATTGCTCAAGTTCAGGCAATGAAGTCGATGGTGAATAACTTTAGAGATTTTGCTAAGCAAAGTAAATCCAAAATGCAGGCGCTAGATTTGAATAAGCTAATTTTAGAGGTGATGGGGCTTTATGAAGATCACCATATTACCTTAGACTTAGATCCAAAATGCCCCTTACTTATAGGGGATCCTACGCAATTAAGACAGGTAATCCACAATATCTTACAGAACGCTTTAGATGCTGCTAATGAAATTCATTCCGATCCAGATATCCAAATACGAACTGAGCTAGTTAGTTACGAAGGTCTTAAAAATAAATCTGAAAATGTGGTTCGTTTATCGGTTGCGGATAATGGGCCTGGATTTTCTCCGCGAATTTTGAGTCGGGCATTTGAGCCATACATAACATCAAAAATGAAGGGTACGGGACTAGGCTTAGCTGTGGTGAAAAAAATTGTCGATGAGCATGGAGCACGAATCGAATTAAAAAATAGAATGAAAGATCAATTGATCTACGGAGCAAGAATCTCTATTCTTTTTGAGAATCTCGCATAAAAATAATTACAAAAAAAGATACAGTAAAATAATTTCATAGGACAATACGTTATGGCAAATATATTAGTAGTAGATGACGAAATGGGCATTAGAGAATTACTCAACGAAATTTTGAGTGATGAGGGGCATGTTGTATATTCAGCCGAGAACGCCCAACAAGCGAGAACCATTCGTGATCAACTACAGCCAGATCTCGTTTTATTAGATATTTGGATGCCAGATACAGACGGAGTCACGTTATTAAAAGAGTGGTCTAAGGATAATAAATTGACAATGCCAGTAGTGATGATGTCAGGTCATGCCACGATTGACACAGCAGTTGAGGCTACTAGAATTGGCGCATGTAGTTTTTTAGAAAAACCCATTGCATTACAAAAACTTTTAAAAACAGTGGGCCAGGCCTTAGAGCGAGTTAGTCCAAAAGAGGCTGTAAAAACCAATAGTAATATTAAGGAGTATGTAGCAAATCAAACTTATAATGGGGCTTTTTTGAGTACTTCAAAAGAGGCACAATTCAATTTAGCCAATAAAAATGAGGGACCAGTAGTCACCAATTTAGTCTCTTCCCAAGAGTTATCCCCCGGCCACTTTGATCTCCCGTTAAGAGAGGCGCGCGATATTTTTGAAAAGGCTTATTTCGAGTACCATTTGAAACAAACAGGCGGTAGTATGACCCGAGTTTCTGAGCAAACCGGCCTAGAGAGAACGCACTTGTATCGCAAATTGAAAGCTTTAGGCATTGATGTGCGAAAAATAGGCAGCCACAGCAACCCGAGTACTTCCAGTTAGTTCGCTGTTCCAAGAAGATTGATTGAAAATTGCAAATAGCCCTATTAGGGCTATTTTTACAGAACTTAGGGTTGGTTGTGGGCTAGTTAAGAAGTAGATGATTGATCCGTTTTACAAAACTTCCTGGATCAGATAGTTGCCCACCCTCGGCAATTAGGGCTTGATCAAAAAGAGTATGTGCCCACTCTTCAAAATCCACACTAGTACTTTGGACTTTTTTAACTAGGGGATGGCTAGTATTGATTTCTAAAATGGGCTTTGAGTCCGGAGCGGGTTGGCCAGCAGCTTTAAGCATTCGCAGCAAATTACCTGACAACTCGTTTTCATCGGCCACTAAGCATGCGGGAGAGTCAGTTAATCTAAATGTTAGACGGACATCCTTGGCTTTTTCGCTTAAAACCTTTTTCATCCGATCAAGTAAATCAACAAATTCTTTTTCAGCTTCCTTTTGCTCTTCTTTTTCAGAAACATCAGTGAGAGACCCTAAGTCTAAATCTCCTTTGGCGACAGACGTTAGGGGTTTATTATCATAAGTAGTTAAAAAAGAAAGCATCCACTCGTCAATGCGATCTGTTAATAAAAGTACTTCGATTCCTTTTTTATTAAATATTTCTAAATGAGGACTATTTTTGGCAGCCAAATACGAGTCAGCTGTAACAAAATAAATCTTATCTTGACCTTCTTTCATGCGAGAAACGTAGTCGGAAAGGGAAACATTTTGAATATCAGAATTTTGCGTGGAGTTAGCAAAACGAAGAAGCTTACTTAATTTATCTACATTTGCATGGTCTTCACCAAGGCCTTCTTTAAGAACTTGTCCGAAAGCATTCCAGAATAATTGGTAATCTTCACGCTTAGCTTCTTCGACACTTGAAGAGAGCTCTTCAAGTTGACTTAGAACACGCTTAGTAGAACTTTCCCGAATAAATTTTACATCCTTTGACTCTTGTAAGATTTCTCTAGAGACGTTGAGAGGCAGATCGGCCGAATCAATAATTCCACTAATAAAGCGTAAATAGGTGGGTAATAACTGCTCAGAGTCATCCATGATGAACACACGTTTGACATAAAGTTTAATTCCACTGCGCTTACTTCTATCCCATAAATCAAAAGGCGCTTTTTTAGGAATATAAAGAAGCTGCGTAAATTCACTACGACCCTCGACACGGTTATGACTATAACTTAGGGGGTTTTCGAAATCATTAGAAATGTTTTTATAAAACTCATGATATTGATCTTCACTAATATCATTTTTGTTTCGCGTCCAAAGAGCATTAGCTTCATTAATAGTCTCTAATTCATCTTTAATAACTTGAGATTTAGATTCTTCACTCCACTCCTCTTTAAACATTTGGATAGGGATTGAAATGTGGTCAGAATACTTGCGAATAATAGATTTAATTTTCCATGAATTAAGTAATTCAGATTCTTCAGGTTTGATGTGAAGAGTAATTGTGGTTCCTCGACGGTCTTTAGAAACCTGTTCTACAGTGAAGGCGCCATCCCCTGCTGACTCCCAACGGACCGCCTGCTCTTTAGTAAGCCCAGCTTTTCTTGACTCAACGCTAATAGAATCTGCGACGATAAAGCCAGAATAAAAGCCGACACCGAATTGGCCAATAAGTGATGCATCTTTTTGTTGGTCTCCTGATAATTTGGAAAAGAATTCCTTGGTTCCTGATTTGGCGATAGTGCCTAGATTGGTAATTATTTCCTCACGACTCATTCCTATACCATTATCAGAAATAGTAATTGTATTTTTTGATTGATCTATAGCCACTTGAATGTTAAGGTCAGAATCATCCTCATACCAATTTGGATGATTTATGGCCTCAAATCGAAGTTTATCTGCAGCGTCAGAGGCATTTGATATTAACTCTCTTAAAAAAATCTCTTTATTAGAATAAAGAGAATGAATCATTAATTTAAGTAATTGCTGAATTTCTGCTTGAAAATCAAGGGTTTCTTTGTTTTGAGTCGACATCTAAGGACCGTCCTAAAAAATAAATAAAAGTTAATATTTATACAAGGTATGGGTTAATAATTCAATTTCAAGAGGGGGTATGCTCTTTAATCCCATAGAAGATAGATCACGACACCCATAAATATCTGTATGAAACAATTTAGCGCAACTGTTAGAGCAAGTGGCCTTGAAGATCTTACAAAAATCAATGACTTAGAACTTTTGTCGTTTTTTGACGAAGATTTGATGCGATTGTATTAAAAGCCCTTGACGCAATTTGACCAGTGTCCAGCTACTACACGCTTCGATCGGCCAAGATCTAGTTTTGTAGCGTTTTTTTGAGGTGATTTAGTTAGCTGTTTGTTTATAGAATTGCAACGGGTTGACTGCAAGTAGATGCGCTCATTTCATTTCTCCGGTTAAGGCCTAGATTTAAACGTTAAATCAAGGGGCGCCACATGGTGCCCCGTTGGTTGGCGATGCAGGAGCCAACGAA
>CALPOM020000033.1 GCA_943325205.2 Thermoflexus hugenholtzii JAD2
GTCTTGCTGAAAAAAGGTTTGGTATGCCCGCAGACTGGTCTCAACTAGAGCACTTTCAACAGCTTGGTGCGACATTTTTGTATTTTCCAATTGAGTGGCTCATTGATAAAGCCCTCAAGGACTTACATGCGCTTTTAGGTATTTCGAATCAGTAAATAAATTACCCTAGGAATTAAAAGCTCAATGGCTTGCAATGGCGAGCTTCAATTGCAAGCCCTTAGTTCAAGTGAGAGCGATGATTTGAATCTCAATCGAAACAAAAGTCCTGATCAGCTACTAAGCTGATCAGGACTTTCAAAATTAACCCAAATAATTTAGGCAATGACTTAGACGTTTGCTAAACTTTATTAAGCCTGCAGAACGAATCCTCCACCTAGCGCGCTCGTCTTCCACCCCAGAAATAAAAACCTAAGCCAATTAAAAAAACTAGCAACGGTATCAAAGCAATATTAATCACCTTCGCCCAAAATTGTAGCGCCTCACTATCCGCCCTTAAATCTTTCCTGAGGCTCTTTAATTCCTGACTCGTTTGCGCTGCAGTTTTCTTAAAATTCTCTACTTGGGCTAGTTGCTCGGCATTCAAAATAGCGCCGCTATCAGCAGGAGATTTATTCTTTTGTATCTCCGCCAAAGATTCACGCGTCTTTTGTAAGTTTTCCTCTAAAGCTTTAATCTTACCAACATAAGCTTGCTGAGCCCTAGTCTCCATCTCCCGAATAACTGTAAATGGATAAGAAGTACTTTGCCGTGCTCTTAAAGAAACAAGTGCTGCATCACCAGCAAATTGATCAACTAAGGATTGTAAAAATGCTAAATTACCATTCGTTGGATAAACGATTCGTTGTCCAAATATCTCCTGGATTTGAACGGCTACATTATCGTTAATAAAATCTGAGTCAGCGATTAGAATTACGGCATTATTTTCTTTCGATTGCGTTAATACTTCACTGACTGGCGCTACCAAATCGGCTTCTTTAGAGGCAGGCCCCTTAGATGTATCTGCCTTGACCACCGGTGATTTAGAAACCGACTCATTGGCAGCGTTTTTTGGCATACCATCTGGGAACGCAGTTTTAAACTGACCCTCTAAACGAATCGCAATCGGGTATGACTGCCCGCTTGGCTTAATCATAGTAGCTAATTGCTCACCCTTTTCCATCGCAATCTCTTTACTCACAAGTTCAGAGTAGCCCGAAGATTTAATTAAGTCGACTTGCTTGAGTCCAGGTGTAAGACTCGAAGTAAATGCTCCAGTAAAAGCCAACAGAACTTCACCCAACTGGGCTGTAGCTATATCAGTAGGGCTGTAAGCTGTTTCATTTAAAGTGAGCAAGGTGGGTAATGCCCGATTGCCCTTACCAGTCATAAACTGGAGATCAGCGAGCATCTTCTCAGTTTCAAAAGTAACGCCCCATGCCTTCGTGAGCCGCTCTAAATTCGATGATGAACCACCCGGTTGCATACCCTGGGGGGTGGGTATTAAATCAAAATATGCGTAGGAGTCTAAAAGTGCAATCACCTTACCGCCCCGCAAAATAAATTGATCAATCGCAAACTCAGTAGTCTCACTTAAGCCTTTGGGATGAATGACTAACAAAACCTTTACTTCATCATCAATTTTGGTGCTACTTCCAGATACCCTTACCACCTCAAAGTCGCGCTCCAACTCGGAAATAAATACTTGCTTAGGGGACGGCGGCATACCCATCATCGGCATACCAGGACTACCAAAAACCGGAATCGAACTCAAGACACCAATCTTTGTTTTTTTCGTACTGGCAGTACGAGTAATGGCTCGCACAATATCGTATTCTAATAACCGCTCACGCTGCATCACAATCGATGGAATCGCCGATTTTTGTTCACCTCTCTTTACCACTAATCCAAAGTAAAAACGCTCGCCCGTATTTAAACTCTGCGGTTGAACCCCGTCTAAACTGGCCGTATCTTCTGCATCCGAATCGGGCTGCGGGTCTAATTTTTCAATGACTAATTTACCCTTGGACGCGGCTTTAAATTCTCTTAATAAATCCTCTACTCTTCTAGCGTAACCTTTTAAGGGTAATGGCATATTATCATCACCCTGAGAAACGTAGAAGCGCAGAGTAACTGGTTCGTCTAAATTTTTAAGGATTTGCTTAGTCCCATCAGAGAGTGTGTAAACCTTCCCTTCAGTCAAATCAATTCGAAAAAACTCTAAACCACTGACCCAATTAATTAATAAAACTGCAACAACTGATAAAGCTGCTGCGAGCCATTTTGAATTATTTTTCATTTGCATGTTCTGTCTACCCTGCCCGCGTATTTTTAATAACAAGATTATTGATGTATAAGGAACAAGTAATCACTGATACAAAGTAAATGACATCTCTTGAGTCCAAAATACCACGTTGAAATCCATCAAAATGAGATAACACAGAGAAATTTGCAATCCCCTCAATCATGGGTGGACTCAACCATCTAGATAAGAGATCGGTAATCGGAGAAAAACCAATGAGATTGAGCAATAAACAAACCATGACCGAAACAATGAAGGCAATCACTTGATTTTTCGTTAGAGCAGATGCTAAACAAACAATGGCTAAATATGTCCCCGCCAAGAAAAAGCAGCCAATATAGCCCGCTAAAATCACACCATTGTCAGGACTACCCAGTAAATTCACCGTGATCACCATCGGAAAACTTCCTAAAATCACCACAATTAAGAAAATCCAGGATGCTAAAAATTTACCCAATATCGCTTGCAAAGGAGTAATTGGTAAGGTTAATAAAAATTCAATCGTTCCTAATCTTTTTTCTTCAGACCAAAGCCTCATCCCAATTGCTGGTACTAAAAACAATAGTAGCCAAGGCATCCAGTTAAAAAAGATCCCTAAAGAGGCTTCGTTACGCTCAAAGAAGTTTCCTAAGGTAAAAGTCAAGATCCCTGATAATAATAAAAAGGCAATTAAGAATACATAAGCAACGGGCGACCCCAGATAAACACTGAGTTCACGTTTTGTAATAATTTGAATCATCTTGGTTGGGCTCATTCGGATTCTCAATTCAAAGTTTTTTGCTCTTTTAAAGAGCGGGTAATGTTTCTAAAAAAATCATCTAATCGGCCAGAAGATGTTTGCGCTTTAAAACTTTCCGGAGTGCCATTCGCTACAATCCTACCTTCATTAATCACAATCGCACGACTACAAACGTTCTCTACCTCTTCTAAGATGTGCGTAGAAAAAACAATTGCCTTCGATTGCGCAATCCTTGCAATTAAACCGCGGACTTCGTATTTTTGGTTTGGGTCTAAGCCATCTGTTGGCTCATCTAGAATCAACACATCAGGGTCATGCACGAGTGCTTGGGCCAGTCCTACTCTCTGGCGAAAGCCTTTAGAGAGATTTTCAATCGGTTGATGTAAAACCGGTTCTAAGTGACACAGATCAATCACCCGGTCTATCGCCGTCGATTTAGCAACACCAATCAATCCCCGAATTTGGGCAGCAAAGTTCAGAAAACTCTGCACCCGCATATCCTGGTAAGTCGCAGCCGATTCAGCCAAATAGCCAATATAACGCTTAGCCTCTACTGGCGACTGTGCAACATCTTGTCCACAAATACTTACCTGACCAGCATCAGGCTCTAAAAATCCAGTAATAATTCGCATGGTAGTAGATTTGCCCGCACCATTGGGTCCTAAAAAGCCTAAAACTTCTCCTTTTTGAACATCAAACGAGATGTCATGAAGAACAGTTTTACCTTGAAATGATTTATACAAATTCTCAACTTTAATCATATTTATATTCACAGTGATTGACAAATTACGCCACAAAAAAAGCATCTCATTTTACATCCTAGACCCTCTGTAGAGAGTTTAAATTTTTATATTCAAGAGTTTAGTTTAAAGTTAGTCTTACGACGAATAATTCTAAATCTGCAATAGTATATCGCTTCTTGAAAGTTACTACATACTGCATGGCCGATCAATTTTTTGGCAGGTTTTCTGGATCAGCTCTCACCCTTTGATTTGCCAAAGGCAATTTATCTAGTAATCTCAGCCAAGATGACCATCCAACTTCATACTAGGCAGTAAAGATTAATTTCTTAGGACAGAATACATGATCAATCCTTAGTTAAATGTCCCTATTCATCCCGGTGCACGTCATGAAGCGTCATGCCAGTAGATTGATCCATCTTGAGCCACTCGGGATGGGATAAAGTCCGACGGGCATCTTCTAATCCAGCGGCCCAATGCTCCCGCATGGTCCATTTAGAGAATTCGTAGTCCTTTTGATCGCCCTCATAACTAGCATGGTGATAAATTAACTGCAAAACATTTATCTGCGGAGTATCTTGCAGTTCTTCAAGTATCCTTTTATCTTCAAGAGTCCATTTACTCGGATCAACTCGACTCAAAGCATCGCGCAAATGCGTCTGTAAGTCATGAATTTTTTTATAGCGATTCGTCGCATTGCGCGTTCGACTTGAATACATGATGTCTTTGAGCCTTGCCCTGACCTCCGGCACCGTCTTGGGCATATCGCCCCGGGCATTGAATAGGTCAACTTGAAAAACTAAAGTTTGATGTAATTTATTGAGTTCCAGTAAATATTGTAGAGGTGTATTAGATACAATACCCCCATCCCAATAAAACTCAGAACCAATCTTGACGGCCGGAAAGGCAGGTGGTAAAGCACCACTTGCCATAATATGTTCTGGGCCAATGCGCTCAAGCGCTGTATCAAAATACTTATAGTTCCCCGTTCTGACATTCACCGCACCAACACTTAAGCGGTGACTATTTTGATTCAGAATATCCCAATCAATCAAACTATTTAAGTGTTCCTTTAAATCACTCGTATCGTAGTGACTAGTCGCGCCAGCCTGCCCAGGAGACTGCTGCCATGGGCTAAGCATCCGGGGCTTATAAAACCCAGGAACGCCATAGATCATCGACATCATGGCACTGGTCAGGTTGTGGAATGTCCTCAGATTATCATTACCCGCTAATTGGCTAGCATAGCCATGGTCGGTGATCGTCTCCCAAAACTCTTTTAACTTACTAACACGGTTTTCTGGCTTATTACCAGCGATAATAGAGACATTAATCGCTCCAATGGATACGCCAGACATCCAATTCGGCTCAATTCCAGCCTCACTCAAAGCCTCAAATACTCCAGCTTGATAGGATCCCAAGGCCCCTCCGCCTTGAAAAACAAGAGCAATGTATTCGTAATTACGAACCAAAGAAGAAACACTCTCGCTTTTAATACGATCTGATTGCTGATTCATAATTCTTCCCTCAAATTAAATACTTATCAAAAATTCATAAAATTTTTTGTGAAAAAAATTAAACCGAGAAATCATCATAGCCTGTTTTAGCCCCGTAAATATTAATTTTCTGCTTAAACAACACCTTACTAATTACACATAGTCAATTTAGCCAATTGACATGCGCACCATGATGCAAATAATCGGATTATGTATTAGGATGTAGGTATGAATAATTTTCAACTAAATCATATCGCTTCCCTCTGTAAATATACGGGTATCAGCTTTATTGCTGGTGCAATTACCCATGGGTTTTTTAGTGGAGAGCGCTCTTTTTGGACCGCCACTATTGGTATTGCTATTTATCTTTTAAGTGGTATCTTAGAAAAAATTGCTAATCCAGAAAAAAACCATACTTGGACCAACCTTCTTGCAATTGGCATTATTGCTTCTATTGGCCTAGGTTTTTTTACCGGCGGCTTACAACATTTCCCCGACTCGCCGGCGAGAAGCTCTTGGGTAGTTCCCATTGGTTTTGCTATGTCACTTCTTGCGATGTATTTGATTGAAGGTAAAGGCGTAGTCAAATTAAAAAGTGTTTTAACCTACGGTGCAGCAAGCTTAACTGTCGTTACGATTCTCTCCGTTATGACACTTTTTTACTTTGACGAATATGGCACGAATGCTCATGGGCATAGTCATGGTGAGAGTCATGCTCAAGATCATGGCCAGCAGAATGAAGCTAAGGATTCAACTGTTGCTAAAAATGAAGCCACCATTCGAGAAATTCGTATTGTGGTCGACAATCAAATGCGTTTTACCCCCTCGAATTGGAGTGTCAATGCTGGCGAAACCGTCCTGATCACCCTAGATAATCAAGGTCAAATAGTTCATGAACTTGTCATTGGTAAAGAAAAAGAAATTCTGGCACATGCCAAAGAAATGTTAAGTCCTAGTAAAAAAGGCCATCAGCACACCAATGAGATTTCTGCTAAACCTGGCAAACAGGCCTCTTTCAAATGGACTTTCAAAGAGGCAGGTCAATATGCTATGGCATGTTTTGAGCCTGGTCATTATGAGGCAGGTATGAAAGGGGTTATCCAGGTCATGGCTTCTCATCAAAACCATCAACATTGAGAACCTTGATTAGCGACATCTCGCATCGCCTAAAAAATTGCTCAGGTCTCTATCATGCCTAGTATCGAAGAGTTACATAGGTTAGCCTGTGAGCAATTCAAAGAGACTTACATAGATCCAGAGTCTGGCTATATCGTACTAACTAGTCTTGCCCATCTACAACGGGGAAAATGCTGCGGAAATGCTTGTCGACACTGCCCTTACGGACATATGAATGTTAGTGATCGATGCAATCCTAGCTAGTTCTTGCTTATTCTTGCCGATTAGTGCTTTTTAGAACTAATCAGAAAAATAAAACTTAGCGCAAATCCGAGCCCATCAATGAATGATCTGAATTATTTTTTAGGATGATTGAACTTTTCCGAATAGGCATATAAAAAACCAGTCACAACAAAGGTGAAATGTACGCCAATCATCCAAGCTAAATTCTCCTTATTAGCGGATTCGATTTCTAAAAAAGCGGCCAATAAGTTAATTCCAGATAAAGCAATAATTGACCCAATTAACTTAATCTTTAAACCTGCAAAGTCAACCTCCCCCATCCACTTAGGCCTGTCTTCACTGACTTTAGCAACGCCAATCACAGAAACGAAGTTCTCATACCCAGAAAAAATAACTAAGATGAGTAAGTTAGCTAAGAGCGTTTTATCTACCATCGCTAAAATTCCAGTAAGAAACTTGGATTCATCAGCCATCCAAAAGATACTAGCAAAATGCACAAATTCTTGCACAAATTTCATTGCTAAAATTAAAAGGCATAAGACAAGTCCTGCATAGAAGACGACCAATATCCACCGACTATTAAAAATGATCTTTTCGAGTAAATGCTCAAATGTGTGTAAATTCATCAAAATATCCTTACTTAACTAGTTACCTATTTATGCTTAGCTTTCGATACTAAACTAAGCATGTGTTGATTTGATGTTGATTTAATCCAATATATTAGTCTAAAGTGATTCTTCGACTATCTACGACCATCGATAAACTACTGATGTCCTTGACTACACGAGACTTAAACTCATTAGGGGTACTCCCTTGAGGCTTTCCCCCAAAGTCAATTAAACGCTGCTTAACATCAGGTTGATTAACAACTAAATTGATCTCTCGATTAAGCCGGTCAAGTAATTCTGGATGGATATTAGCCGGCGCTGCTACACCTAACCAAGATTCAAAAGAGACATTCGGCAATAGGTCCGCCACCGTCTGTACTCCAGCAACTGGACTTGCGCCTTTGGGTGAAGTTACTGCTAAGGCACGGACTCGTTTATCTTTTAATAGGGTAGCTGTTAAGGTCATGGTATCAATCATGACATCGACACGCCCAGCAATTAACTCCTGAAATGGCTGAGTTCCCCCTTTGAAGGGAACGTGCAATACATCTACTTTTGCTTCTGAAAAAATCCACTCTCCTAAAATATGCATCGCAGTACCAACACCGACAGAAGAATACGAATATTTACCTGGCTCTTTTTTGGCAGACTGAATAAACTCCTCTAAATTTTTAAATTTAGAGTCCGGCGCAACGGTCAATGCTAAAGGATAGGTTGTGACCGTACTAATCCAAGTAAAGTCATTGACCGGATCAAAAGTCAACCCCTTTTTGCGCAGAGCAGCAATACTGGCATGTCCACTGGGTACAAAAAATAATGTATAACCATCTGGGCTAGCTTTTGCTGCCATATCTGTGGCAATAATCCCACCCGCACCAGGATGATTCTCCACCAAAACATTTTGCCCAAGTCGATCAGTTAATCCCCTGGCAATTAAACGCGCAACAATGTCCGAACCACCACCAGGGGGATAACCTAGCAACATCTTAATGGGCTTAACTGGCCATTGAGGATCAATCGGCCTATTTTGCGCATGAGCACCTAGAGTCCAAAAAATAATCACAACGAGACAAACACTACGTAAAATTTGCATCACCTGGTTTCCTTATTCATTTGACATACGTTGCTGCATTCTCGACAACCATTCTTCTCTGGTACAAAATCCTGGACGCTTACTCACCTGTGACTCTACTACACGCATTAACTCTTCATCAGATAAAGCCAGATTAATGATCTCCCGCAAAGGTTGATCGCAATACCATGGTGTATCCATAAAAATCTCTATTCGATTCCCTTCGGGATCTCGAAAGTAAATAGATAAAGCGTTTCCATGCGAAATCGCCACTAAATCGCTAGTCGCAGAGTGCGCCTTTGCCCGGGCATCAAATGATTTTAAAAATCCTAAATCAGGTACTTTAAAAGATAGTTGATTGATTAGATTAAATCCTAAATTTTCGGGGCGGCCACTCGCTAAAATAATCTGGTGATGCTCATTCGGGTCTCTACTTAAAAAGATAATTTCAGTATTACCCAACATGCCATGGTCGGTTTGACGAAAATCTAATACCTGCTGATAATACTTAGCCATCGACTCTAAATTTTGAACATAAATTCCAAAGTGACTTAACTTGATTGCGTCAGCACAAAGCGCAGGAAAAGGGTTCGAAAGGTTCATCATTCTCCCCCTTTTTGACAGTTAATTGCCTTTAATATCGTTATCTTTGACTAACTTAGCGTATTTCGCCTTTTCAGCCTCATAAAAACGCTTTGCTTCATCTTGCGACATAGGCATCGGTTCCACGCCCAAATTACCAAACTTATCCTTGATATCAGGCATCGCTAAGATTTTGAGTAAAGCACTATGGTATGCATCCATGATTGGCTTTGGTGTACCAGTTACTATAAAGGCCCCCCACCAATTCGACGCCTCCATCCCATCCAAGCCACCTTCCAAGAAGGTTGGAATATCTGGAAATAACGGCGAACGCTTGGCGCTAGTAATGGCTAAAGGCCGTAATGTTCCAGCCTTAATGTGTTGCGATACGGGTTGCGCATCGGAAATAATCATATCAATTTGACTTGCAAGAATATCGTTGACGGCTAAAGCCCCCCCTTTATAAGGAACTTCCTGCATTTTAATTTTGGCTTGCCCCATCATCAGTATCGAAGTCAATTGCGATAAACTGCCTGGCCCGCTAGTTCCGAAATTAATTGAATTCGGCTTAGCAACTGCAACAGCCAATAATTCTTTTAAATTTTTATATTGCGATTTTGTATTCACTACCAAAATATTTGGGCCACCAGCCACCATCGTCAAAGGAACTAACTGCTTATCAACGTTGTAGTTCACTTTAGAAATTAATGGATTAACAGCGACTGGACCTAAGTTACCAACTAAGATGGAATAGCCGTCAGCCGGCTGAGAGGTGGCGTACTCCATACCAATTGAGCCAGCTGCACCAGCTTTATTTTCAACTAAGACTGGCGTACCAAAATGCTCGCCGAGTTTTTGACCAACTAGGCGTGTAATTAAATCGGAACTGCCGCCCGGCGGATAAGTAACAATCACTTTAATGGGACGGTTAGGAAAATTTTGGGCAAAGGACAATGTGGTTTGTAAAAAAACAAACGCAATTGTTGCCATCAAGATTAAACGCAGCAATTTCGTTGTTAAAAATTGCTGGGAAACTTGTATTGCTTCACTTTTTTTAAATTGCATCAATCCTTCTCCATTGTTTTTAAAAAATAAATGATTAAAATAAACCACCAAAACCCCAAAAAAGCTTTAGCGAATTTGAACTAGCATATACTAATATGCGTCCTATTTGTTAATTTTAACCTTTTAAAAAATTACTTGAAAAGATCTAAAACATGAATTCAACACCAACACCAAATCCAAAAGCTGATCAGACACTTTCCCGAAACATGACTCTTTTAGCCCATCATGAAATGAATGGTTTTGGCGGGCTAGGTGAGGGTATTAATTTACAAATTACTAAAACAGGCCGACGCATATTGTGGGTAGCCCACGAATCGGCGCCTAAAAACTTCTCGGGACTCGATGTTACGGATCCTAAAAATCCTCGACTCATCGTACAAACAGATTTGCCCCATATGCAACTGCGCTCCAACTCGCTAGACGTGTATGGCGATATCTTAGCTGTAGCCTACCAAACTAAAGTGGTTGGCCTTAAACCTGCCGGGGTCGATTTATTTGATATTAGTAATCCTGAAGAACCCAAGTTACTCTCCCATTTTGATTGCTCAGGCCCTCATTCCCGGGGCGTACACGCCCTCTGGTTTGTTGATGGCAAATATATTCACATGTCCTCCGGCGCGGCAGATTTTGAGCCTACGAATCCGCTGGATGACCAGTTTTACCGAATTCTTGATGTCTCAGACCCAACTAAGCCATTTGAGGCAGGTCGTTGGTGGTATCCCGGCACACGCGTTGGCGATTCAACTCCACCCCCAGCTAGAATGACGCAAAAGTTTGATACCGGTTTTCGAGTGCACAATACCAATGTCTACCCAAGTCACCCTGATCGTGCATATATCGGCTATATCGATGGCGGCGCATTCGTCCTTGATATTTCCGATAAAAGTAATATCAAAGTTATCTCACACTGGAACCATTCGCCTCCACTAAACGGCTTTATCCACACGGTCCTGCCTCTATTCGACCGAGGTCTGTGGATTGTGAGCGATGAGTGTGTTAAAGATGATGGTATCGATTGGCCCAAGCTAGTCTGGGTTGTGGATGCAAGACACGAGGCTAACCCGGTGTCCATCTCAACGTTCCCAATGCCCAACCCTGAGATATTTACCAAACGAGGCGGTCGTTTTGGCGCGCATAACCTGCACGAAAACCTCCCGATCAAAGGCTCTTTCCATTCCGATACAATTATTATTGGTACCTTCTTTAATGGTGGAGTCCGTGTTTTTGATACGACAAACCCTTATCAAGTGGAAGAAATTGCTTACTATGTTCCAGGTAAGCCTGCACTATCGGCTTCTGGAGCGGTTCAAATCAATGATGTTTTCGTCGACGAAAATGCAATTGTCTATGCAATCGATCGCTTTGGGGGTGGAGTCTATATTCTGGAAATGAATATTTAACGCGTGAATTATCTCAGAGATCCACTAGCTGGAAAAATACCAGTGACCGTCGTCACTGGTTTCTTAGGAAGCGGTAAAACAACCCTCATATCAAAATTAGTTCGCCACCCCGAAATGAATCGGGTCGCAGTGGTAATTAACGAAGTGGGTGAGATTGGGATCGATCATGATCTAGTTGCCAGCTCCTCAGAAAATATAACTCTCTTATCCAATGGGTGTATTTGTTGCTCCGTTAGAACGGATATGCAAGAAACGCTGCGGGATTTATTCGCTAGAAGGACGGTTGGAGAAATCCTTGATTTTGACCGAGTCATCATCGAAACAACGGGCCTTGCAGATCCGGCCCCTGTCATCCAAACTCTAGTGAGTGACACGATGCTAGAAGCGCAGTACCGCTTTGATGGGCTAGTCACTCTAGCTGACGCTGTTAACCTACCATCTCAACTCAAGAACCAACCCGAAGCAACGAAACAACTTGCCATCGCTGACCGAATCTTCATTACGAAGACTGATTTAATTGCATCTCCAGAAATGGACGCGCTTCGCGCTCAAATTATTCAAATCAATCCCCATGCACCCATTGCCTATTTAACAAATGGAGTCATCGAGCCAAAAGAGTTAATGAATCTTGGCCTAACTAGCGCTAAATCAACTTCTAAAACTTTGGATTTTTTAGGGGAAAATGGTCCCTCAACTGAGACTGGAAAGTATTTGGGAAGTTTTGTAAATGCCCATAGTAGTCAAATTAAAACCGCATCGATTCGGTTCACCGAACCCTTTACCTGGACAGCCTTCTCAGCTGCTCTCGAACTACTTAGTAATTTGCGTGGCCCAGATATGCTGCGCGTTAAAGGAATTGTGAATGTCGAAGGAAAACCCGTCGTAATCCAGGGCGTGCAACATATCTTTCATCCACCAGTTCACCTTGATAAATGGCCAAGTAGCGACCAGGATTCGCGCTTAGTATTTATTACGCGAAATATTCCCGCAGAATTAATCCAAAACTTGTTTGAAGCAGTCGGATCTGTTTCTAACGCTAGCTCACAAGCCGGCATCTAAAATCATCATCAGTACAAATCCAAACATCAAACTTGCAGAGGCTAAAAGCTCATGACCAGCCCGGTGAGATTCGGGAATAATTTCATGACTGATCACGTACAGCATAGCACCCGCAGTAAAAGCCATGCCCATTGGCAAAAGAAAGGAAGATTGTCCAATTAATAAAACTGCCGCTAAGGCTGCAAACGGCTCAACCAAGCCAGATATTGCACCAAAGCAAGCAGAAAAAAGGGCGCTCTTGCCCATCCCTCGCAGTGCAATGGCAATAACCAAGCCCTCAGGTACATCTTGGATCGCAATACCCCACGATAAAGACTGCGCTTTATTCAAATCGTCACCAGAAAATGCTGCTCCAATGGCTAAACCTTCAGGTAAATTATGTAAAAAAATCGCAAAAACAAATAGCCAAATTCTTCGCTGTGCTTTGGCGTCAGGCTCTTCGAAGTGTTGAATAAATAAGTGATGTGGACAAACAATATCGATACTCAATAAAAAAGCTGCCCCGAAGATAATGCAAAATCCAACTAGTATAGTAGCCAACATCGGCATCGATACAAGACTCTTTGCGGCCTCTAAACTGGGAAGTATCAAAGAAAATATACAAGCAGATAACATCACCCCAGAGCCAAAGCCAAGAGATATGTCATAGGCCCTTTGAGAAATCTTCTTAGAAAATAAAACCGGCAAGGTACCTAAGGCCGTGGCAAAGGCAGCAACTAATCCAGCATCAAAAGCTTTTGATTCATTTGCTGTGAAATGAATCAACATATCCATCTTCAGTAAGATAAAAAGCACAATACTACCCACACAAATGGCGTATATATTTTTATAAGAATTGAATATCGTTTGCATGGTTTACTTGAATTAAAAAACCGGACTCAGATTTCTAAGGAAACAACCGAATCATTCGAAGCGGTTATTTCCTGAATTAATCAATTACTGCGCCAGATTCTTTAACAATCTTACCCCAAAGTGCAAAATCAGCTTTCACAAGATTTGCAAAGGATTGACTATCTCCGCCCAAGACAACTCCACCTTCGGCAAGAATTTTTTCGTTCAATACAGCAGTTTTTAAAGATTCATTCGCGGCAGAATTAATCTCTAGGACGATACTAGATGGAGTATTTTTAGGAACAAATAAACCATACCAAGTACCAATCTGAAAGCCCGAATAACCCGACTCACCAATGGTTGGAACATCCGGTAAAACATGAATTCTTTTGCTAGCAGATACTGCAATTGCTCGAATTTTGCCATTTTTAATTTGGCCAAGAGCAGTCGGGACAGAAGACATCATCAAGGAAACGCGTCCACCAATTAAGTCAGTCAGAGCGCCAGTGGCTCCCTTGTAAGGGACATGCGTTAATTGTATATCAGCAGTTTTTTGAAATAACTCACTAATTAAATGAGAAGGTGTACCATTGCCGGGGGTCGCCAAATTGAGCTCTTTAGGATTTGATCTTGCTGCCTTAACTACATCCTGTAAGGTTTTAAACGGGGAATTATGTTCTACTAAAATGACATTTGGAGCGCTGGCTAATAAGACTACCGGGACCAAATCAGTTAGGGGATCAAAAGGCAACTTTTTGTACAAAGCAGGATTAATTGCTAACTGTGCAGTTTGTCCAAAAAATATTGTGTAACCATCAGGCCTGGACTTAGTAACTAATTCAGCGGCTATATTGCCATTTGCACCAGGCTTATTTTCTGGCATAAAAGACTGATTCCATGTTTTGCTCATCCGATCAGCAAGGGCCCTTGCAATGACGTCCATGCCACCACCTGGCGTTCCAGGAATAATCATCGTGACAGGCTTAGTTGGATAATTTTGTGCAATTGCCCAGTTCCCAAATATAGAAAATATAAATCCAAGCACTAGGCATACATGGCGGATCATTCCGCAGTTCTGATTAATCATCTTCTTTAACAAATACTTTCTTTGGTTTCGTGTGTATTGGGTCTGACTCCGTACCAGATTCTGGTACCGAACTACCAAATAATAAGCCCTCTTTGATTTTTGGCAAGGTCACTTTTGGATTTAATATCGGCAAACCATGGGTCGGCGCAATGAACTGTACATCATACTTATCCATCAGATATTGCAAACGATTTACATATAAATTCATATCCGTAAATTTGGTCCAAAACAACGCCCGATCCGCAAAAACTGCGGATACCTCTGGAATGTCTAATGAAATCGCTTCTTCAGCAAATAAGCCACAATGCCCGTCTTCGTGATAATGGCTATATGCAAACCCATCACCTGGGAAGAGTACTCGCTCTTTTGTATCAAAACCCCACCAAGTTGTTCGCAAGTCACGGATCACCGGTTCAACCACCACAAACTTTCTACCACCAAGGTCTAATTCGTCGCCCTCTCGCAAAGATTTCATCCGGTGAACATATTGAGGAAATGCCCAGTGATAGTCACTAATGTCACCACACAAAACTGCCTCAGGAAAACGATGCAAGATTCTTCCTAAACCACCAGCGTGCGGAGTTTCTTGATGCGTGACAAATAAATACTTCACTGGTGGTAAGCCCTTTTTCAAGGTAGCTAATTGTTGCTCAATTTTTGGAAAATCTTTTGGATGACCCGTCTCAATAATCATCGATGCGTCATTACCAACCAACAAGAAAGCTGCATTATAGGTATGATAGATTTTGCCATTAGCGCGTTGCTCTAAACAATCGCCTAGCCAAAATACGCCAGGAGCAATTTCTCTGGGAAGTTCCTTAGGTCCAATCATTGTATTTACCTCACTTCATCTCGGTCCATGTAATACGGTGTTATTTGGCTTTTATCAAAGTCACGTAATGCTTCGTCTAATAATTGATATTGCTGCTTTACTAATTCCTTCCCCTGAATAACACAACCATATCCAGGCGCAATATTTTCAATATCATATTTCTCAAAAATATCTGCTAATTTTTTTCGTAAGGAACCAGTGTCCCCGCCACGCAACCACCAATAGCGGGTGTTTAATAAAAAACTCTTGACATGCTGAGCAGATGTTTGATTCGTGGTTGCATTCGTTATCCAAGGCCCATCTTCTTGATCACGCCATTCATGTGTAAATGAATCAGACGTAAATAAGGTTTTAGTCACTTGATCATAAATCCAACGAGTCGCGATTAAACGAATCGGCGCCTGAAAGGCTTCTAAGAGTCGCTGATCCCCTGAGCCAACATAGATTTTTTGGGCACGAGAAACTACGGTCGTTTTTAATGAGTAAGGTTGGGGATTCACCGAATCTGAGAGTCCACCAAAATCAACCCAAAGAGCCGCATCAGGATTGCTAGAGTAACACTGATCAACATGAAAAGCGCCCGCAATCGCCTCCACATTACAAACCGACATAAACTCATTTAATCGTAAGGGATAAATTGACAAAGGGGTTTTCTTATCGAGTAATCCGCCTATTTGAGTCAAGATACTATCAGCATGGACGGTATAACCCGAGTCAAGAAGCAACGCCCCATCATCTTGCTTGAGTAAATAGCAGTTCACAACTGAATACCCACGAGCATTGGCAGGATAAGAACTCGCTAAACCATTTAATTCAAAAACGTTTTGTAGTGCATATAAACTGTTTTTACTTAATTCTTGGATATGACTTGTTGCCATTTTTATCTCTAATTCGCCTTTGTATTAACGGATCTCATAAGCCAAATTTACAATAATCGATGGCCCAGGGCTCTGCGTGATTATTTTTGACGATTTAGTGAATTTTATACTTTTTTTCAAGTTTAAGTATCGCGACTGTTGTTTTAGCTGACCTTGGTTAGGACAAGAATTGACCGCCAAGTAACTACGATATTATCTCTAGCGAACTCACCGAAGTTCGTCACAGAAGACCAGCCTGTCTTCAAGCAACTTGGCAATATCACTCGGGCCAGAACTCATCTTAAACTACTGGAAGAATTTAATGCAAAAAAATAGAAGTCTATTGATTGACTGGGGACTGAGGATCCAATAATAAGGCCAAGACATCCTTGATTTGCTGTTCAGTTAATAACTGAAAATGCCCAAACCTAGGCATATTACTGCAGGCGTTATACGCCTTGGAATTATTAATTCTATTCCAGGTGTATTTGGTGATTTCCTCACTGTAGCCACGCGTCTTACCATAAGCGATTAACGGTGGTCCAATGTTGCCATGCGAAATCTCTTTTTTATCAATCTGGTGACAGTTATAACAACTTCCACCATTAGTGGCATTGGCTGCATCACTCCAAGTACTTCCCCGGCCACTTTGTGCAATTCGCTCACCACTTTTCCAGTCACCAACATATACGCCATCCGATGGTGGCTTAATTGCCGCTAAAGCAACTTTTTGGAGTTGTGCTTGCTTAGCTAAACCCGCCTTAGAGGATCGTAATTTTTCGTCGGAGCAAAGAGCCTGATTTTCATCCTGGACCAATCGATCAAGTCCCGCGATTCCCTTGGCTTGAAAACTTTGACCTAAGATTTTTTGAACTTCCGGATCAACGCGTTGGGCAGAGGCGGAATAAACTACCAAAGATGTAATGAATCCGAAAGCCAAGCGCCAATATTGTGATTTCATATTCATCCTAGTTAGCGTTTTAATCCTGGAGTCTGAATTACTCCGCCATGAGCAGTCTTTGCCATATACATGGATAAAGCAATCGTACCCTCAGAACCATAAATCGGCTCAGGTAACCTTTGTTGCCGAAAACAGTCGTTCAGCCTACGCTGCATTGTCCAAAACTCACCGCTAGATACGCGATAAGCAGGCCAAGAACCCCAGCCCTCAACAGCCCCCTTCGCTAATGTTAAGTTAGGCAAATCCTGCATCCGAATCCGCTTACCATCTTCTGCATGACAACTTGCGCAGGAAAAGTCCATCGGACCACCTTGATAATTAAAGATCTTCTTTCCTAAATCAAACATCTTTTTTTCCTGCGGGTGCGCTGCTAAAACTTGTACCTTTGCTCCCTTAGATGCTGTCACTACATAAGCTGTCAATGCCTCAATATCTTTGCGTAAACCCTTGCCAAACGATTCTTTGATGACATCTTGAGAGGCTATCCCCTGCAGGGTCTCCATACACGTCATTAATCTTGACTCAACGTCTTGAACTCTTTTAGTATCTGAGAAGTATCTTGGTAATTGTGCAAATGCACCCTGCACAACACCAGGCCCTAAACCTAAATTACATTGTTCTAGAGTGGCATTCTTAGGGCCAGCAGATTTTTTCCATAACTCCTCCCCAGCCGCTTCATATAATTCGGAGGGATTACCATCCGCAATCATTTGCCGGTACTTGGCGATCTCTTCCGCATTGCTTTGGGCAAATACGAAACCGTGACTGAAGAAAAAAATGACGCTTACAAGAATTTTTTTGATCATTTTTAAGGCCTGTTTTAACTGCACTGTTTTACCGAAGCTATCTTTGCTGAGATGAGTAATTTCAATCAATACCCAAGCCCGCTATCCCTATTATGAAACAATTGCCTTATCAGTCCTAGATTCTCCCTTAGAATCAACCCAACTAACCACAACCTCATCGCCTTTCACCGCCCCTTTAAACTTCACATTTAAAAACGGATCCTTTGAAATAGCTGTTCCAAACTGCCCACGAAATACTTCCTTATCTTTTGCCTTGATCGCAACGTGCGCAATATGCCACGAGGGAATCGTCTTACCAGAACTGTCTTTACGCTGCCCAGTCTCCATATCGTGCTTCATTAAAATCTTCACATCCACTACCCCACCACTCTCGGTGGCGCGAACACGCATTGGATCAGCCATTGTAATTTCCTCTGTTAATCATTGTATTGAATCAAACTCTGGCAGTTAAAAAATCGTTTAACCGCCACAGCCACCTAAAGTTACTTTCACCTCTTTACTGGCTACGTACCATTTACCGTCGGCTTTAACAAGACCATACACATTGGAACTTTGCGCCATCTTGACACGGGTTGTAACAAAAGGTTGAGCCCCTTCCGGAAAGAAAAACTGCGCGGCCAATGCACTAGGATTTTTTTCAACGAGAATCGCCATTTGCGTAGCCTTGAGGGAAGTAACAACACCCACCGGTACTACCGCACCATTTTCAGCTATGTCAGGTGCATTCAGAGTAATTGCATTCGATTTTTCAAAGCCAGAAGCCCCTAAGGCCTTCATCACATCATCCAAGCTTTTTCCATCAAAAGCCGCTTTATTCCAATCCTGTGCTTGTGATTGTGAAATCAATCCCGTGGTCACCATTAACCCAATTAATGCAGTGATTTGTACAACACTTCTGCGCTGTTTATTCATTTTTTTCTTTCCTAATTATTTCTTTTAACAATGCTCAATTGA
>CALPOM020000034.1 GCA_943325205.2 Thermoflexus hugenholtzii JAD2
ATCGTACTTGGCGTACCTTTTGGAACATAAATACCTGCCCAAATATAGTATTCAGCGTCGTATCCGGCATCTTTATAGGTGGGGATATCTGGAAAACTTGGAATTCTTTTACCACTAGAAACAGCGAGGGGTCTGACTTTACCTGAGGCAATTTGTGCAGCGGCAACGCCTGGAGCCGCGGTAGTGAAATCTACTTGTCCACCAAGCAGAGCCAGCATGGCGGGTCCCCCACCATTGAATGGGATACCCGTGAGTTTAATACCGGCTTGAAAAGCGAGCATTTCTACAGAAAGGTGAATCGGCCCAAAAATACCTGACGAGGCATAGTTGATTGCTCCGGGTTTTTGTTTTGCGGCTTGAATCAAGTCATTTAGATTTTTCCATGGCGAATCTGACTTAACTAAAATAATCATCGGGTCACTAGATATCAGAGCAATGGGTTCGAATTGATCTATTTCGTAAAGCGGTTTTCGACCAGATACTCGTTCTGCTTCTGGGTGAACCATTAGCGCAGACAAAGCCATAATCGTGGTATAGCCATCCGGTTTCGCTTTCGCAACCTGAGCTGAACCAATTGCCCCTCCAAGCCCAGGTTTATTGAGAATAATGACTGGTTGTTTGAGGGCATTGCTGAGAGACTCATTAATTAAACGCGCATTAAGATCAGAGGCGCCTCCGGGTGGAAAAGGCACAATCATACTGACTGGTGATGCCGGATAAGGTTCGTCTGCAGAAATGGCCAAGAGGGGAATGATGGCAAAGAAAATCGTCAAAAAAAATCGGTTGATTGCATGCATATAAGGCACCAGTTTATTGAGCTTAAATCAGAATTTTAAAGGACTTTATTAACCAAGGGATAGATTATTGATGGATAGCATTACTCATAATTGCTTCAAAGATAATTGCATTATCTAGATGTTCCTTGCCAATTTTCTTTTGGGACTCTAAAAGTTGGATATAGATTTCGGTTAGTGGTAAGTGCTGTGCCATTTTTTCACCGAGTTCGTGAATCAGACCAAAATCTTTCAGGCTTTGATCGACCCGACTTTGCGGATTATCATAAGAACGTTTAACCATGAGTGGGCCTTTGATTTGCATTACGCTTGATGCTGCGGCAGATTTTTGCAGGGTGGCAAGTAGTTTTTCTGGATCAAGGCCTAATCGTGAACCAAAGCAAAGTCCCTCAGCCATCGCCGCACGGTGTAGACCAAGAACCAGATTAATCGATAATTTGGCTTTGCCCGCATCGCCGGCTTGCCCAATAAATTGTCGGTTCGGTGTAATCACTTCGAGCAGTGGCTCAAGTTGATCAATGAGCTCCTCGGAGCCCCCCATAAGCCCAAGGCTATCGCCTCTAGCAACTTGCATGCTTGTTCCAGAGATGGGAAGTTCTAAGAAATTGTGACCTAAGTTGATGGTCTTTTGGGCGATCGCTTTAATTTGTTCTGGGTCGCAAGTACTGGTGCAGATTATAGATAGAACTTTTCCAGCAGGGACTGCTAGTAGCAAGCCATTATCTCCAAATAGAGCCGTCTCAACTTGTTCGGTATTGAAGACACACAGAATAACAGCGTGGCATTGCTCGGCAATTTCGCAAAGAGTTTTAGAGCGTTCAAGACCGAGTTCAGTGCAGCGCTTTGGATTAACATCAAAACCCAGAACAGGAACCTGAGCAAGGTCGAGTCGATGAACAAAACCTTGGCCCATGAGTCCTAGGCCAATGACCCCAATCGGTTCTTTTATATTGATAGGCGTGGGGCTAGATAGTTTCATGGAGGTATTTTAGGGTAAGAGATTAGTAAATGGATGCGTCAATGTTTCTTGCATTAACTCATCGGAAGTTTTGTGGGAGTATTTTTTGGCACTATTTTTGATCGCTTGAACTAACTCTTGAGCTGGGTAGCCTAATTTTTCTAGTTGTGTGATGAGTTGTTTTTCAACAGGTTCAACTTGCTTACGCCAGCGCAGCTGTTCTGCTGGACTCAGGGTAATAAACTCCATACCATGTTGTTGGAATGCTTCACATCCTCTAGCGCCAGCAAGGCCATAAAACAGTTGTGCCCCTGCCTGCGCTAATGAGCGTAGCCACTGGTTAAAAATTGGTTTGAGTGTAGGCGTTAATTGATTAAAAAAATGATGAGATAAACCGTACTCTAAATTAACCCGTACTAAATTAGCAGACGTTCGATAATTTGCAAAACGATATAAACCCACTGTATGAGCAGCGCTATCAGAGATAGAGATAGCAAAGACCTCTTGACTCTCGAACTGTTTTTTTGCTTCTGGAGTACTACAGCCTATGGGTAGAGCTCCAAGGGCTTTAAATAGATCCGACTCAACACCGTTACTGCAAGCAATTTTTTTCCCCTGCAGATCTTCGAGGGTGCGGATTGGTTCTCGGCTAAAGAGATTGTATTCGCTAGTAGCAACCATGCGACCCATCAAGACACCTTGGCGCTCAAAATCAGCCTTAAAGTACTGATGATAGAGCTCTTCGGAGACCGCTGTTGCAGCTTCTGCACTATCAAAAATAAAAGGTAAGCTGAGTGCTTGGGCTGCTGGGAAAAGAGTTGCATCCCAAGCTGAGTAAACGGGGCACATATCTGTTAGGCCGGATTGAAGAGCTTGAATACCAGCACGTTCAGGATGTAAGGACCCATCCCAAAAGGCTTGTACTTGAATAGCTCCTTGGGTCATTTCGGTGAGGCGCTTAAAGGCTGGCTCAAAAACATCCACGACAGCAGGTGAGGACCCAGGAATATGGGCGCTAACCTTGAGAGTGATTGACTGACTATGAGCGGGGAAGGCCTGATCAATATTTAACCAAGCCCGAGACTGAGTTGTTTTTGATAAAACCTCGCTCACAGAATCATTGCCAGAAATTTGTCTTGGGTTCATGGGTTAATCACTCTCTTTCATATTTGCTTCTTTCACAATATTTGCATATCGAGATATTTCTGCTTGATAGTATTTAGCAAACTCTGCTGGTGATGAGCCGACAATCCGAAAACCTTGCTCTTCGAGTTGAGTTCGAATAGATGGTTTTTGGAGAATTTTTTGAGTGCTTAGATAAATACGCTGCACAATCGCATCAGGCGTTTTAGCTGGTAAAAAAACCCCAAGCCAAGTTTCAATTTCCATTCCAGGAAATCCTAGTTCAGCCGTGGTTGGGATGTTAGGAGCCATGGCAGATCGTTTGCTTGACATAATCGCTAGAGGGCGAAGTTTACCGCTTTTTAAATGTTGGTTTGCAAGTGAAACACTAGGAAACATCGCATCAACTTGACCAGCAACAACATCTGTGAGGGCTTGAGCGGTTGACTTATAGGGCACATGTAAGAGATTAATTTTGGCACTAATTTTAAGTGTCTCACCGGCAAACTGTCCGACACTGCCATTACCCCAAGACGAATAATTCAGCTTACCTGGTTGTTTTTTTGCCAGATCGATTAATTCTTGCAAAGTATTTACAGGAACCTTGGGATTTACTACAACCACCACGGGTGTTGAGCCGATGACGGTTACTGGAATAAAGTCTTTACGAGGATCGTAATTTAATTTACCCATAGAAGGGTTTATCACAATGGAGGTTGACTCCATCATGATTAAATAGCCATCAGGTTTCGCACGTGCAAACTGTTCCTCACCAATTACACCATTGGCACCGGGCTTGTTATCGATCACAATTGGTTGTCCGAGTTCCTCCGTGAGTGATGGTGTAATAATTCTCGCTAGGATATCAGTAGTTCCGCCAGCAGCCATTGGGATTAAGATGGTTACTGGTCGATTCGGATAGTTCTCGACTGTTTGAGCTTGAGCAAGGTTTATTGATAAGCTAGAAAAGCCAACGAGTAGTCCGTAACAAATAATGCCCAAGTTGGACTTACTCGTATGTGTGTGATTTTTCGTCCAGTTATATATTTTCCAGCTAAACATCTTTTATCTCCTATTTGTCTGATTCTACGTGATCGTTAGGATTGTATTGTAAGGGTTTTGATTGAGATAATCTAAAAATTGCAGGCGTTTTGATTCAATACGACTAAAAATAAAGCTTAGAAAATAGCGTGCAATAGTCAATATTTTAGGATAATGAGCATTACTTAACTGTCCAAAAATATGATTGCCATTAACGAGCTTCGATTACCGATTGATCACCCTCCAGAGGCTCTTGAAATAGGTATTTTGAAGAGACTAGAAATTCCTTTGACAGATTTAATTCGTTTTGAGGTATTTAAGCGTAGTCATGATGCTAGAAAAAATATGGCATTAACTTTTAGCTACACGCTACACATTTCTGTCCGAGATGAAGCGGCTGTGTTGGCTAAGTGGGCGCATGATCAGCATATTAGACCGGCGCCTGATATTAAATACAAGCCGGTTACAAAAGCCTGTGGCGTAAAAAAATTACAGCCAGTTGTAATTGGTTTTGGACCATGTGGAATATTTGCGGCACTCATCTTAGCGCAAAGCGGTTTTAAGCCGATTGTGTTGGAACGTGGCAAGCCAGTTCGAGAGCGGACACAAGATACCTGGGATTTGTGGCGTCGACAGGTGTTACACCCTGAATCGAATGTTCAGTTTGGCGAGGGTGGTGCTGGACTTTTTTCTGATGGCAAGTTATATAGTCAAATAAAAGACCCGCACTTCTATGGCCGCAAAGTAATTGATGAATTTATTAAAGCAGGCGCACCTGCAGAAATTGCTTACGTTGCCAAGCCGCATATTGGAACTTTCCGATTAGTTGGAGTGGTTGAGCGGATGCGCAAAGAGATTATTGCTCTTGGTGGAGAGATTCGTTTCTCTAGTAAAGTCTCAGAATTTTTAATAGAGGACCAGGCGATTCGCGGGGTCATGTTAGAGGATGGGCAGGAGGTCTTGAGTGACCAAGTTGTCCTAGCTTTGGGGCATAGTTCTCGGGATACTTTTTACGCTTTGCAGCGTGCCGGAGTGTTTTTAGAGCCCAAGCCATTTTCGGTGGGCTTTCGGATTGAACACCCGCAGTCTTTGATTGATCGTGCTAGGCTTGGAAAATTTGCTGGTAATCCATTAATTGGAGCGGCTGATTACAAGCTCGTTCATCATGCGAAAAATGGTCGATCTGTTTATAGTTTTTGTATGTGTCCAGGCGGGACAGTGGTGGCGGCTACCTCTGAAGCAAATCAGGTTGTAACAAACGGTATGAGTCAGTATTCGCGTAATGAGCGTAATGCTAACGCTGGTATTGTCGTTGGTATTACCCCTACTGATTATCCTGGTGGGGCATTAGCTGGGATTGAATTTCAGCGACAGCTTGAGGCGCGAGCATTTGTTCTTGGTGGTTCGACTTATGAGGCTCCGGGCCAACTAGTTGGAGATTTTTTAGAAGGCAAACCATCGACAGTCTGGGGTCAAGTTATTCCGTCTTATAAACCTGGGGTTCACTTAACTGATTTAGCGCGTAGTTTGCCAGATTATGCGATTGAGGCGATGCGTGAGGCGATCGTTGCCTTTGATAAAAAGATCAAGGGTTTTGCGATGTACGATGCTGTTCTAACTGGGATTGAGACGAGAACCTCTGCCCCGTTACGGATTACTAGGGGGCTTAATTATCAAAGCCTGAACACGCAGGGGTTATATCCAGCTGGAGAGGGGGCTGGGTATGCTGGAGGGATTTTATCTGCAGGTGTTGATGGCATTAAGGTGGCGCAGGCAGTTGCCCTTGATTATGAGCAAAAGTCTTAGTGACTCTATCAAAGACTTATCAGGCATGTAAGGGATAAAAAGAAAAAAGGAGCAAAGTGCTCCTTTTTGGGAAATTTGTTTTAGGTAATGAGCGAATCTAGAGATATTCTATTTTTAGGATTGCTCGTTAGTGAAATTCCTAATGGACGGTCATTTCTCCATGAGCAATATTTCCAAAACCCATGACCTTATAGGATAATTCGTTATATTCTTCTTGAGTGACTGGTTGTTGTCCTCGTGCCGTTCTACGTCGGTTAAATAGGTCGAGTTCCTGTACGCTGTTCGTTGCGTTTAACATGTTGACTGAATTTCTAGGTAAATCGCTTGATTTCATTCTGCTCTCCATATTTGCAAGTAGACTAGAAACTCTTTGATTCATCAAAACAGTGACATCGTCATATGTATTCAACGCAGTCAAACTAATAAAGTTGACAAAAGCATTAAAGAAGAGAGAAGATTGATTTTTTTGTAAGTTATTGAATAGTATGAATTTTATTGAATTTGATTAAAAGGATCTGAATTGTAGATGAAAATTTTTCGATTAATTTTGATCTCAGTAAGCATTTTTTTAGCTTTAACGCTTGGGGGCTTAGTGTATGTTTCCCACCAGTTTCCGAGCTGGGCGAAGAAGTATACTATCGATTATGCCCATTCGATGGGCTATCTACTTGATTTTAATGAGTTAAAAGTAAATTTTTTAAGTCCAAGTGTGTCCGTGACTGGTCTTCAAATTAAAGCTTTAGATGCGCAAGAGCCCATCCTCCATTTGCCGTCGATCGGGATTCAATTTCAATGGTATCCCTTACTGAATCGAAGGTTAGAAATCGATGCGATTCAAATAACTAGCCCCCAAGTATTTTTATCCCGCTCAGAATCTGAGTGGAACTGGTTAAAAATGATTGATCGAATTAAAGATCAAGTTGGTGCTCTGAGAAAAAAAGATGCGCCACCCTCTCAGCCATGGTTATTTTTAATTCAGGATATTCATTTGACTCAGGGGATTTTACAGATTGACGATCTCAAGCAGTCCTATCGCATGCAATTACCAGCAATTGATTTACGTTTAAAGCAGGTTCGTAATTTTAATCAGGCAAGTCAGCCAGGTCATATTGAGTCAGATTATGTGATTGAACTAGGCGAAGTGATCGTTCCTATTCCGAACTCGCAGGAGTTATTGGAACTTGGTAAGGTCAGTATCGACGGTGACATAGACTTTGAGCAGGCGCAGCAAATACGTCTGAATGTGCAACTAAAAATAGCTGATGGCTTAGTTAAAGCGAAGACGGTATTCCAGTTAGACACGAAAGATATCAATAGCGAAATCGAGTTCGAACGTCTTGATCTAACCCCCTTCGTGCGACTGCATGCGCCGCACATATTGAAAAATGACCAGACTGGAAATATATCTGGACAGGTAAAGGCGGCATATCAAGAGCAAGCTTTAAAACTATCAGGTGGAGTTGATGTTCAAGGGCTTGATTTAGTACCTTGGTTTGATTTGATGACAACTGCCCAGCCTCTGATTGCAAAGTCTGGTTTGGCGGATGGGAAGTTGCAATTTGATTATCAGCCAAAGTCTTTTCAGGTAAAGGCAGATTTGGGTATTACTAAGCTGCAAGTATTTGAGACAGATCAGAAGAGTGAGCTAATTGCATGGCAGAGAGCGGACTTGCGCAAGATTGATTTTTTCATGCAGGATAAAATTCCTAAATACTTGCATGTGGAGTCAGTAAAAGTTGATGGCTTATCTGGCAAGTTGACGATTTATGACGATAAGACAACGAATATTGGCCGTCTTTTTAAACCCGCCGGAGTTTCTGTCAATGAACCCGCTCAGGGTTCTATAAAGAGTCCTGAAGTTGCAAATACTACTCAAGTAAAAACAC
Organism: Thermoflexus hugenholtzii JAD2; assembly: GCA_943325205.2. Classification (GTDB taxonomy): domain Bacteria; phylum Pseudomonadota; class Gammaproteobacteria; order Burkholderiales; family Burkholderiaceae; genus Polynucleobacter. Next base: position 7,608 of record CALPOM020000034.1, read on the forward strand.
CGCAAGACAACGGTAATCCGCGTCCTAAACAATCTGAGTCAGCAATGCAATTCAATATGCAAGTCTTGGCTATTACAAAAGGTAAAATTGATTTTACGGATTATGCCGTCAAGCCCAATTTCAAAACAGAGATTCATGATTTTCATGGAACCTTGGTCGGCGTATCAACACAACCTAAGCGTTATGCAACGGCAGCATTTAATGGCTTGATTGATGAGTCAGGGGATATGCAACTACGCGGGCAGATTGCATTTGAAAACCCCCGTCGTAATAACGAGATTAGTCTTTCCTTTCGCCGCGTACCTTTATCGTCGATTAATCCTTATTACACAAATTTTGCAGGATATACAGTTCTTAGCGGAGCTATTTCATACGATTCATTTTATCGTGTTCGGGATGGCCAGTTAGAGGGGGATAATCGCTTTGTCATCAATCAAATGAAACTAGGCGAGCCTATTCCTGGATTTAAGGGGCGAAATATTCCATTACGATTACTGGTGGCATTATTAGAAGACAGTGACGGCGTGATCGATCTGGATTTACGGGTTGCTGGTGACATTGACCACCCCGATTTTCAGGTAAGTTCTTTATTATGGGATGCTTTTTTTAAGATTGTTGAGAATATTGTAAAAGCGCCCTTTCGACTGTTAGCACGATTAGTTGGGATCGAGAATTTTCCGGGAATTTTTTTTGAGGCAGGGTCAGATCAACTCAGACCGTCTGAACTTTTAAAATTGGAGCGAATGATTACAGTTCTCACAAAACGACCTAAACTCGTATTGCAGATTCATGGTTCTTACGATCCGGTTGCAGATCAAGCTAAATTAGCCGCTGACCGAGTGACTAGACAACTACTCCAGCTCGGGGGATTTCCAATTAGTCAGCAAGAGCCATTACCTGATTTGCCTCTTGCTGATGGGCGCGTCCAACAGGCGATATTAAAGATGTATGCCGCTAAAAATTTGACAGTGCCTCCTGATTTAAAGCTGATTTCAGGAGTTGCTGGCGAGCCTAATTGGCGAATTTTATATCGTGAGCTAATCGCTAGAGAGGTGGTTTCAGAGGAATCCCTAACGGCCTTAGCAAGAAATCGAGCACAGGCGACTAAAAAAGCAATCTTAGAAAAAAATTCAAGCATCGAACAGCAAATTACTTTAGGAGATTTACAAAAAGATCCGATCACAAAGGATGGGGTTAGTATTGGAATTAATGCATCCACGCAGTGATTACAGGTTCATCGTGGGTTTAGACTCAGACTGCTATATTGAGTAAAGCCTACGCATGGTTGCGGACGTTATTTTACTTAAGTATTTTTATCTACTTTGAATTTTCAAAAGCTGATCGAGTAGGGGGAAGACATGCCGAGCGTTACCTTCATAGATTTGCTGACGGTCAGCGCTTGACAGTTGATTATGAGATTCAATATATCGTTTGGTATCGTCAAAATAAAATCCTGTTTGTGGATCAATACCACGAACTGCCCCGATCATTTCAGAAGCAAATAAAATATTTTTTACAGGCATGACTTCTGTCAACAGGTTAATACCGGGTTGGTGATAAACGCATGTATCGAAAAAAATATTATTTAAAAGATGTTCAGCTAGAAGCGGCTTTTTTAACTCTTGAGCTAGTCCGCGAAATCTTCCCCAGTGGTATGGCACTGCTCCACCCCCATGTGGAATTAAAAATTTAAGAGCTGGAAACTGGCTAAATAAATCGCCAGTTAAGCACTGCATAAAGGCGGTTGTATCCGCATTGAGATAATGCGCCCCCGTTGTATGAAAACAAGGATTACAACTCGTGCTTACGTGAATCATAGCGGGGACTTGGTATTCGACCATCGTTTCATAAATGGGGAACCAATATGGATCAGTTAATGGGGGGTCTTGCCAGTAGCCGCCTGAAGGGTCAGGATTCAGATTTAATCCCACAAAACCATATTCAGTAATACATTTTTTTAATTCAGGAATTGACGTTTTAGGATCAACTCCTTTTGATTGAGGGAGCATTGCTGCTCCGACAAAGTTCTTGGGAAATAATTGGCAAATTCGGTAAATGAGTTCGTTGCAAATGGCTGCCCAAGTGATTGAGGTATTTAAATCACCAATATGGTGTGCCATAAAACTTGCGCGGGGTGAGAAGATCGTTAGATCACTTCCCCTTTCTTGCATTTTCAGCAATTGATTTTTTTCAATTGACTCACGAAGTTCATCATCTGAAATCTTTAAATCCGCTGTCTTGGGTCCTAGAGCTGGGGTATTTAAATTAGCAATTTGTAGATTACGCCAATTTTCTAGAGCTGCAGGAGATGTTGTGTAATGGCCATGGCAGTCAATAATCATGGTTTTCTTTCTATTATCGTAAAGAATATCAATGTTGATTATTCTAATTGATTCTTCAAAAATCAAAAATCATCATTACAATCAACTGGTTTAAGGGCGGTATAACCAAACTACTATTGCATATGAAGCACTTATGGATGGATTACGATTAATCAATTTTTTTGTCACAAGCGGTAAGTTTCAGCGAGGTTTACTGTATACCTTGTGCTGTTTTTTTACGCTACCCAATTGGGCTTGGCCCTCTGCGTTGAATGCCTCGCCGCTTACCCAAAATATATTGACTAGTAAACAAATCGATGCGTTATCCAAAGTCACCTGCCCTGAATTTCCTAAGATGGTATCTAGATATCAACAGCGCTTTGCCCAACCTATTCGTATTTGGAGTCAGGCTTATTTAACTAAGGTGAATTATTCAACGGTTTTTTATCCCTTTTCTGGGCCAGATGCTGTGACAATTTTGTCGATGTTCCCTCGGGCTGATTATTTGGTGTTGGTGGCAGACCAATTACCAGAATATCAAATCATTCAGAGTCCTTTAGAGGCAGCGGGGACCACCTCTGAATTTGAATGCGGGATGTTAGAGCAATTCTCTCAAAGAGGCTACTACTTTACCAATGATTTAATTGGCAAGAACGGACCTAAGCCGCGATTTATTCAACTCTTAATCTACAATATTGCCTTTTCGGGGGCCAAGATTTTACAAATACAAATGATCACCGTGAATCGTAATGGACTGATCCTTGCTACGGAACCAGGACAACAACCGAGTGGGTTACGTTTTACACTTCGAACTAAAGATAGTCGTCTAACGACGGTAGACTATATACAAGCTGACTTATCTAATCGCAGGCTAATGAGTCAGCCACAGTTAGTCAAGGCCTTTGAACGCAAGTCTTCAGAAGTTGTTTTTATTAAGTCAGCGTCACACCTATTACAAAACCAGCAATTTTCTGTCATGCAGGAAATACTTGTAAAACAAGCGAAGTGGGTTATTCAAGACGAAACAGGCATTGATATAACACCTTTGTCAGCCAACTTTGACCTAGAATTATTTGGACGATTTCTGCAGCCAAGCCGTCTATGGCTTAAAAGCTCAGCTGCTGAACGATTAGTTACTTATTATGCTGGGCATTCGAAGTCGGGGGATTTGCCTTTTAGTTTAGGATATCAAAAAATAGGTGGTTCAGTTTTATTGATAGGTCAAAAAAAATAGTTATTGGGCACTAATCTGTGAGGAAAATAAGACAATACTTTTTGTTAATAGAGGTTGATCACTCGGTCGTAAAGTCCAAAGATCTAGTTCAAGCATGTTGGATAATGGATTGAGATATAAGTTATTTTTACGAATCTCAAAATGCAGGTGTGGGCCGGTTGATCTGCCGGTCGAGCCAACATAACCAATTTCTAGGCCTCGACGAACCTCGCTCCCGAGTTGCAATTCAGGATTAAATGCGCTTAAGTGCGCATAGTAGGTCTTATAGTTACCAGGGTGTTCAACAATCACTAAATTGCCATATGCGGCCATCGGGCCATATTGGATGATCTTGCCATTAGCAACTGCATAAATTGGTGTTCCTTGGGGCGCAGAAAAATCGATACCCTGATGTCCCGAATAGTTGCCATATAAGCGCATTGGTCGATTTGTTTTAGAATTTTTTTTATTGGCAATCGATTTGAGGGCCCTTGGACCGTATTGCCCAACACCTCTAGAAATACGTGTGTAGTTTAAAGGGCTAATCCAGAATGTCTGCTCAAGTTCAGTACCTAAGGCAGTAAAAAAACCACCGGGAATATCGTCACGATCGATCCAAAAAGCGCTTGCAAGAACATTTTTCTGCGACTTATCTAGGATCTCAAAGCTAATTACTTGAGCCCACTTATCTTTATTGCCAGCGTCATAGACGACCCGGGCAAAGCGCTCTTGTGTGCCGGGATCTTTGGGATAAAGTTCTTTTACCAAAGAGCCGAGCTCCCAAATTAACTCAGGGGGGATAGAGGTTGTTGCTTTATTGGCTTTATAGATAATTAAATCATTGAGATCAAGAATCACTTCTAAATAATTCTCAAACCCGGTAGCTAGTGTTTGGGAATCTACTAAAAATATATCCGTAGTTTGTGAGCGATAGATCGTTGTAACGACGGAGTCGCGTTCTCTTTTTGCATTACTTAAAATAGAAAAAGCTTGCACTTTACGATTTGAATCTTGTGATATGGCAAATGGCAGACATACACCAACTGAGACTTTAAAAAAACCTGGAACTTGCTTATTAAATGCATTTTCGAATTCTTGATCAATGATCCCGAGGGATTCAAGCAATTGTTCGATCGTGTCACGATGTGGTAGGCAACCTCTTTGGAGAAAGGATCTTGAGCCAAGAGCTGAGCTAGCCTTCACAACCTCCGGGGTAGGCATTTGGAGCATATTCTCAATAATATTGGGTGTATAGAGAGGTTCAATTCTGAGCGCCGAGGACCCTGATGAGCGCAGTTTTGGATTAATTGCTGGTTTAGTCGATTTTTTGGGCGTTGCTTTCGATTTTGGTTTATTTTTATTGGGGGCTGTTGAAGCAGTTGGGTTCGATGTGGTAGTCGATGGCGTTACCACTTGGATAAAATGCTTATTGAGCGGCGTTGTGGCGCGCAAATGCAGAGGTACCATGAATAGCCCAAGTACCAGAGCAACTAATAATTTTTTAGAAGAAAAAATCAATTCAAGGCCTTTAAGAAATTCTCTAAATCACGATTGAAATCTTCTGCCTGATCAATAAAAAGCGCATGGCCAGCATTTTTTTCATAAATCTTCAATTGACCGAGGGGGTATTTATGATTAAAAAGAGTTGCTTGTTCTGTGTAGCGGGGAGTTACAGCATACCAAACTGGAATCTGTGACGCATAAATTGTTTCGCGGTAGTATTCTCTGGGATAGGGTTTTTTCAGGATTGCAAAAGCCTGTGCAGGCTTGTGGGCAAGTCGTAATGTGGAGTATTCGATCATTTGTTGGAGTTCTGCGGGAATTGGTTGATGAAAGATCGCAGCAATAAAATTTTTTGTATATTGAGTAAATTGTTCTGTAGTGTGGATCGCTGCAGATTTTTTCTGCGCAACTGGAGGAGTTCCTTCACCGATGGAATTATCTATTAAGACTAATGATTGTAGACCATGCGTGCCATATCTAGAGACATAATCTAGAGTTTCTAAAACACCTAAAGACCAGCCAATTAAAGTAATATTTTTTGCTTGTGTTTCTTGAAGTAATTCATGAATATCTTGCGCACGTTTTTTAGCCAAATTTTTTCCTAGGTAAATATCGGATTTACCTTGCGATCTTGGGCTAAAGGAAATAACTCGGTAGGTTTTTACAAAGTGGTTGAATTGCATCTGAAAGATTTCAGCAGGCATGAGCCAGCCTGGCACAAAAACAAGTGTTCTTGGTCCTGTACCACCGATCAGATAGTGTATTTTGGTGCCATCAGAAGTAAGGAGAAATTTTTCTTGCATCATAGGCTTGAATGACTCTTGTGCTTTTGGTGACATCGTATAAACTAGTAGCGGAATAATGGCAAATACAAGCACTAAGACAGAAGACTTTGTGTAATTTAGCATGTATTATTTTGTAAGCCTATTACGTTGGTACTCGGTTCATATATTCTCAGTTGATAAGTAATAGTAGATTAGTAATGTAAATAAGTAATTCTTTGATAAGCCAGTTCGTTATCAATGGCAGTTAAAGTAGAGCAGATTATTTTTTCAAAAAACCAAACCATCCATATGAATGAAACTGTATCATTGAATAAAAAAGCAGAGCCAAAGCGCTCACTCCGAACCATAGACATTATCTCTTTAATTGTTGGCACTGTTGTTGGTGCGGGTATATTCAAAGTGCCTGCCCTAGTAGCTAGTCAGACCCAACATGAATGGATCATTCTTGGCTTATGGTTATTTGGTGGTCTTATTTCGATGATTGGGGCACTTTGTTATGCGGAGTTAGCTACGGCATACCCAAATGTTGGCGGAGAATACCATTTTTTACAAAAAGCTTACGGTAAGAATATTTCTTTTTTATATGGTTGGGCACGGTCGATCATTATCGTGACTGGCTCTCTTGGGATTTTAGGAATCACACTGGGCGACTACATGACCCAGATTATTTCTTTAGGAACGTATTCATCAACCATTTGGGCTATGTTAACGGTGATTGGTTTGAGTTTATTAAATATTCTTGGGATTAAGCAGGGCAAAACTGCGCAGAATATTTTGACGCTTTTCGAGGTGGGTGGAATTTTGGCAATTATTGTGACTGGGTTTTTAGTACAAACTCCGACGATTGATTCAGCAGGAGTAGCCCCTGAATTACCGAGTTTAGGCGTAGCTAGTTTAGCAATGGTCTTTGTTCTACTAACATTTGGTGGCTGGAATGAAGCTGCATATGTCTCTGCTGAGGCAATCGATCAACGTCGAGGGATTCTAAAAGCCCTACTTTTGGGAATTGGTTTAATAACTTTATTGTATTTAATGGTGAATCTGGCATTTTTACATGCCTTTGGCGCAGAGAAAATGGGCCAGTCAAATGCCCTTGCTAGTGATTTATTTGACATAGCGTATGGTCGCGGTTCCGCAGTCATTTTTAGTGCCATCGTGGTCTTTTCCTGTTTAAATTCGATGAATGCGACGATTATTTTTGGTTCAAGAAGTAGTTATGCGCTTGGTAAGGATTGGCGAATATTTAGTTGGATTGGTGATTGGCATCAATCTGGTACGCCTAGAAAAGCGATCATTTTACAGTGCGCTATAGCTCTTTTATTAATCTTTGGCGCTTCTTTTGCAAGACAAAGTTTTGAATCGATTGTCGAGTTTACAGCACCTGTGTTTTGGTTCTTCATCCTCTTAGTAGGAATCGCTTTATTTATATTAAGAAGGCGCTACCCAGATACGGTGATGCCTTGCCCGGTCCCTTTCTATCCAGTATTGCCAGGTATTTTTATTTTGACTGTGGCCTGGCTTTTATGGTCCAGTTTGGCATATTCCGGTATGGGAGCCTTAGTCGGAGTCGCTTGTTTAGGGGTTGGGGCTATTGTCTTAATGATCGAAAAGTATTCTAAGTAGATGTCCTACTAGTTTTGTAGTAATTGGTGGTTATGATTGGCAATAGTAAGACTTTAGTATAGATATCTGAAAAGGAAACAACTATGAAAAATATTTTAATTTTAGTAAGTATGATGATATTGGTTCAAGTACAAGCTCAAAATAAGCCAGCTGCTCAGAACCCTACTTGCACAGTTAATGCGACTGAAAAAAAATTAGCTGGCGCCGCTAAAAATAGTTTTATGCAAAAATGCGAGCGAGATGCGCGCACTGCTTGTGAAAACGATGAGATTAGTCAACGGACAAGTGGTGCGGCCAAAGAGGCACATATTAAGAAATGTGTTCGAGAGGCAGTTGGTAGTTAAAGAGATGATGACTCGTTGGTTGAAGAAAAGATAATGCTCAAGAAAATCAGAACACTGTCAAGATTTGTGCCGTGGGGTATTTGTATCCTGATCGCTTTGTTGATTGTTTCAGGGTTGCGATTATCGTCGTCTTGGGATATGTGGTTTTTTGCTGTTGTTTTTGTCTATTTGAGTTGGATGGGTTTGAACGACGTGATGCAGACAAAACATGCCATAACCAATAACTATCCGGTTTCAGGGCACTTACGCTTCTTATTTGAAACGTTTCGACCAGAGATACGACAATATCTTTTAGAGTCTGATACTGAAAAGTTACCCTTCTCCCGAAATCAGCGCGCTTTAGTTTATCAACGCGCTAAGGGAGAGTCTGATAAGCGACCATTAGGGACTATTGAAGACGCCTATCGTCAAGGCATGGAATGGTTACCACATACGATTAATCCCACGAAGCATATAGCCATTAATGATTTGCGAACTCGCGTTGGTGGTGCTAAGTGTCTGATGCCCTATGACATTTCACTATTTAACGTCTCGGCTATGAGTTTTGGTTCACTCTCAGGAAACGCAATTATGGCCTTAAACAAGGGGGCCAAGATGGGTGGTTTTGCCCATGACACTGGGGAGGGATCTGTTTCAGATTATCACCGGCGATATGGTGGTGATTTGATTTGGGAGTTAGGCTCTGGTTATTTTGGTTGTCGCAAAGCGGATGGCTCTTTTGATCCTGATCTATTTGCGAAGGTGGCTAGTGAACCACAAATTAAAATGATTGAGATTAAAATTTCTCAGGGCGCCAAGCCAGGGCATGGCGGAGTTTTACCAGCCGCCAAAATTACGCCAGAAATTGCTAAAACCCGTGGAATTCCAATGGGGGAAGATTGTATTTCCCCAGCAGGACATTCGAAGTTTAGTACACCGCTAGAGTTGATGCAGTTTATTGAAGAGTTGCGCAGTTTGTCGCAGGGTAAGCCGATTGGTTTTAAATTATGTATTGGGAAGTTGTCTGAATGGTTTGCGATTATTAAAGCCATGCTTGATACAGGAACGAGACCAGACTTTATTGTGGTTGATGGCAGTGAGGGCGGTACCGGTGCAGCTCCCGTTGAATTTGTTGATCATGTTGGTACGCCGATGCGTGATGGCTTACGATTAGTGCATGCTAGCTTAGTAGGGGCTGGCCTGCGCGATGAGATAAAGATTGGAGTTGCTGGCAAGATTATTTCTGCCTTCGATATTGCCCGGGCGTGTGCTATTGGGGCTGATTGGTGTAATGCAGCGAGAGGCTTTATGTTTGCAGTGGGCTGTATCCAGTCACGGGCCTGCCATACTGATTTATGCCCCACTGGGGTAGCCACTCAGGATGAGATGCGTCAGCGGGCTTTAAATCCAGAAGATAAATCGCATCGCGTATTTCATTATCATCAAAATACCTTAGTTGCTTTAAGTGAGTTATTGTCAGCGAGTGGCTATAACCATCCAAAGGAGCTCAATGCGAATTCAGTGATACATCGGAACGAGCTGGGCAGGGCGGTTCCGATGGGGATTAATTTGTTACAACTCGAGGCTGGTGTATTGCTAAAAAATAACGCGCACGAATATCTCGACAAGCATTTTGATGGCTTAGGATCCTACTGGTTAGAGGCTAGTTCGGCAAATTGGTGAGTTTTCATTGAAACATGAATAGCTCAAGCACCTCAAGACTCAGCTTGATTAATGGTTCCATCCAGATATCACTGAGTAAGCCAGAAAGCGCAAGTCCTAGCAGAATAAAAAAACCAAAGGGTTCAATCTTTGATACAAAGCGTGCCTGCTCCATAGGTAAGAGTCCAACGAGGATTCTGCCACCATCAAAGGGTGGGAGTGGAAAGAGGTTCAGAACTGCTAGTATGACGTTCCAATAAATCCCCGCTTTTGCCATACTGATCAGAAGATCTTGCGTATTGGCAGTTGCTAAGAGGATCGAGAGCAGTAAAGTCCACAGAACGGCTTGGATCCAATTTGATGCCGGGCCTGCCAAAGCCACCCAAATCATGTCTCTTTTTGGGTGGTTGAGTGCCAAGAAATTGACTGGTACAGGTTTGGCATAACCAAATAGTATGGGTGAGCCGATTAACTTGAGGACGATTGGAATGAGTAAGGTTCCAACAGGATCAATATGTTTGATTGGATTGAGGCTTACTCGGCCCAGATAAAAGGCTGTGAAGTCACCCAAACGCTTGGCTGCATAGGCGTGCGCTGCCTCGTGTAAAGTAATAGCTAAAATCAATGGGATACCATCGATTAGTAGAGTTTCAACCACGTTTTTTATCATTGAAAATTCTGGTAGAACTACTTTGAAATGAAGGAATACTTATCGTACATTTAAACCCAGTCCAAAACTGAGCATGCTAATGCTGGCCATTTCAATCCCATCGGTAATGACTTGGCATGACTCATTAGGATATTTTACGCCCAAGATATAAAGTGCTGGCAGATAATGTTCTGGACTTGGCATTGCTAATTTGGCGGCAGTAATTAGGTCAGGATTGGTTTGACGCCAGGTAAGAAGATTTTTTAAGTGATTCGTCTGCAGATCTAATGTTTGGTTAAATGGTAATAAAGACTTGAAGAAGTTGTTAAATTGGATAGCCCACTGCGCAGCAGGGGGATTTTCAGACCACTGAATTTGTGACAAGTTGTGAACCACATTGCCACTACCAATAATTAGTACGGCTTCTTCCCGAAGACTTTGTAATTGCAATGCGATTTGGACATGTTCTTGTTCAGTTAAAGACCCATCAAGACTCATTTGCACGACGGGTATATGCGCTTTTGGAAATAGATATTTAAGAACTGACCATGAGCCATGATCTAAGCCCCATTCAGATTC
>CALPOM020000035.1 GCA_943325205.2 Thermoflexus hugenholtzii JAD2
ATAGCCTGCAGCAATTCGCTGGGAGGTGGGCATAAAAGACAGGGGATTTGTTTTATTAGTAAAGGCTTTTGCGGTAGTTTGAGCCCATGAGCTAACTGGCTCGAGCATCGCTCGTTGGAATTCTTGAAAATGGTACAGCATCAACGATTCCCTTTTTAGTATTTAAACAATGATATGGTGTATCTCAAACGACAGGAAAAGATACTTATTGCAATGCAACAATTGATCATATTCAATGCATATTACACTAGTTTAATACAAAGTAAAATAAATTTTCCATCGAAAATTGTTAAATAAATTTTACACTGCGACGCTTGTTGTAAAGGCTTGATTTTTCAATATTTTCTAAAATTTCAGCCTTTTTACAAAACAGCGGCAATGGCTTGGGCCACATGTTTGACATTTTTAGTATTCAAAGAGGCTACACAGATTCTTCCCGTACCGACCGCATAGACCCCAAACTCGGTGATTAGTCGATCGACCTGACTTTTACTCAGTCCAGTGTAGGAGAACATACCGCGTTGATCTTTGATGAAATTAAAGTCTTTACTTGCACCGGCAATTTTCAGCTCTTCGACTAATTGATAGCGCATCTGTTTGATGCGGTCGCGCATTTGGGCTAACTCCTCTTCCCACATAGCACGTAATTCTGGCGAGTTCAAAATCTTCGCAACGACTGTTGCCCCGTGGGTAGGTGGATTTGAATAATTTGTTCGAATTACCCGCTTAATTTGTGAGGCAACACGAATTGTTTCATCACTATTCTGTGTAATAACAGTGAGTGCGCCAACGCGCTCACCGTAGAGTGAAAATGATTTAGAAAAAGAGCTAGAGACAAAGAAAGATTGGCCCGAATCTGCAAACAATTGCACAGCCAGTCCATCCTCTTGGATACTGTCGGCGAAGCCTTGGTAGGCCAGGTCTAAAAAGGGAATTAAATGTTTTGCAGCGCAAACCTGAACAATTTGCTGCCACTGTGTTTGGTTTAAATCAGCACCTGTCGGATTGTGGCAGCAAGCATGCAGAACGACCACTGTATCTGCCGCTAGATTGTTTAGGGAGTTGAGCATTTGATCAAAGGCAACTCCCCTGGTAAGAGGTTCGTAGTAAGGGTAGTTGATCACCTCAAACCCGGCTGCCTCAAATAGTGCACGATGATTTTCCCAGCTTGGGTCGCTAATCGCAACGACTGCTTGAGGTTTGAGTCTTTTAATAAAGTCTGCACCGATTTTTAGGGCTCCAGTTCCACCTAGGGCCTCAAAACTCGTAGTCTTACCGCTTTGTACTAAAGGATGGTTGTTGCCAAAAAGCAGTTGTTGTACGCCTTTGTTATAGGAGGCTATGCCTTCGATTGGTAAATATCCCCTAGCGACTGGGTTTTCTAAAGTCATTTTTTCAGCCACTTGGACAGCGCGTAAGAGGGGAATCTTACCGTCCTCTGTAAAGTAGACTCCGACGCCTAGATTGACCTTATCTGATCGGGTATCCGCATTGTATGTCTCATAAAGTCCTAGGATTGGATCTCTTGGGGCTAGCTCAACAGCATTGAATAAGTTCATGAGGGGTTTTGAATGGGCAAAAGGGTTGGAAAAGTGGATAGATGTGTAGGTTGGAATTTCAATATGAATGAAATCTCAAGAAGAGAATTGAAAAAATTGAAGAAACATCCAAAAAATTAAAAAAAATGCATAATTAAAAGTTATTCATCATTCTATTGTATTTTACTCAAGTCCAAGATGGCCTCCCGACAATCTAAAGCAAAAGCTGTATCGAAGTCACAGCAAACTCCGATAGCTACACCGGCATTAGATGAATCTAAATTTATCCAGTTTCCAGAATCAGACTTTATTTTGTATCAGCCCTTTTTGCCTGCTGGCGACCAGCCAACCGCGATTGCTGGCTTAATTGAGGGCATTCATGATGGTTTATCGTATCAAACGCTGTTAGGCGTAACTGGCTCTGGTAAAACGTATACGATGGCCAATGTCATTGCCCAGATGGGGCGTCCAGCAGTTGTTTTTGCTCCGAATAAAACATTAGCGGCGCAGTTGTACAGTGAGTTTCGTGAATTTTTTCCCCGCAACGCGGTGGAGTACTTTGTTAGTTATTACGACTATTATCAGCCTGAGGCATACGTTCCAACGCGCGACTTGTTCATTGAAAAAGATTCATCGATTAATGAACATATTGAGCAAATGCGTTTATCTGCCACGAAGAGCCTATTAGAACGTCGCGACGTCATCATTGTTGCCAGTGTATCGGCCATTTATGGAATTGGTAATCCAGGTGATTATCACCGGATGGTTTTGACCTTAAGGCAAGGCGATAAAATCAATCAGCATGAGCTGATACAGCGCTTAGTTGCTATGCAGTACGAACGTAATGAGGTGGATTTTTCTCGCGGCACTTTTCGGGTTCGGGGGGATACGATTGATATATTTCCAGCTGAGCATAATGAGTTAGCGATTCGAGTTGAATTATTTGATGATCAAATTGATCGTTTACAGTTTTTTGATCCATTGACGGGCAGGATTAAGCAAAAAATAGCGCGTTTTACGGTTTATCCAGGATCACACTATGTTACCCCGCGTGATACGGTTTTAAAAGCCGTTGAGTTAATTAAGGTGGAGCTCAGAGAGCGCGTTGCGGAATTACTTAAAGATAATAAATTGGTCGAGGCGCAGCGTCTCGAGCAACGTACCCGCTTTGATTTAGAGATGTTGGCAGAACTTGGATTTTGTAAAGGGATTGAAAATTATTCACGGCATTTGTCAGGTGCGTTGCCCGGAGAGGCTCCACCGACCTTGATTGATTATTTGCCGCAAGATGCACTGATGTTTTTAGATGAGTCGCACGTCTTGATTGGACAATTTAATGGGATGTATAACGGTGACCGAGCCCGTAAGGTAACTTTGGTTGATTTTGGTTTTCGTTTACCTTCGGCCTTAGATAACCGTCCCTTAAAGTTTGTTGAGTTTGAGTCGAAGATGCGTCAGACGGTTTTTGTCAGTGCCACCCCAGCCGATTATGAAAATCAAAAAACCAGTAACACGGTTGAACAATTAGTTCGACCGACCGGCCTTGTGGATCCGATGATTGAGGTTTTACCAGCTAGTTCTCAAGTCGACGATTTATTAGATCAAATTAAAGTTCGAGTAGATCAAAATGAGCGTGTTTTGGTGACTGTTTTAACGAAACGGATGGCTGAACAGTTAACGGATTTTTTATCTGATAACGGTATTCGAGTGCGTTATGTTCATTCTGATATTGATACGGTTGAACGGGTAGAAATTATCCGGGACTTACGATTAGGTATGTTTGATGTATTGGTAGGCATCAATTTACTGCGTGAGGGCCTGGATATTCCTGAAGTTTCCTTAGTGGCGATTTTAGATGCGGATAAGGAAGGGTTTTTACGATCTGAGCGCAGTTTAATTCAAACGATTGGTCGGGCTGCACGGCATGTCAACGGCAAGGCAATTCTGTATGCGGATCGGATCACTGAGTCGATGCGTAAAGCGATGGCTGAGACTGGGCGACGGCGTGAAAAACAAACTGCGTATAACCTAGAGAATGGGATTACTCCCCGTGGGGTTTCTAAGCGAATAAAAGACATCATTGATGGAGTTTATGACGTTGATGCTGAGAAGGTTCAGTGGCAAAATCAAAAAGAAAAAGCCAAGTATGAAGAGATGAATGAGCGAGATTTATCCAAAGAAATCAAGAGATTAGAAAAAGAAATGGTGGATTTTGCGCGAAATTTAGAGTTTGAAAAAGCTGCTTCTACGAGAGATCGTTTGAGTAAAGTTCGAGCCATGGCCTTTGGTGCCGCCGCACCTGATCACCCCACTATTTAAAGAATATTGACCTCTTCAAGACACTTGAGCAAAATGCTCAGGTATTTGTTATACTTGAGTTAATCCATAGGGTATTACCCAATCCGAGGAGAGATTTAGAGGCGCCAGACACCAATCTGGATTTTAGCTAAATAGATGAAAGAAAAGACATTATGAGATTGACAACTAAAGGTAGGTTTGCTGTAACTGCAATGATTGACTTGGCAATGCGCCAGTCCGAGGGGCCCGTGACATTAGCTGGAATTAGTAAAAGACAACGTATATCTCTATCTTATTTAGAGCAGTTGTTTGGCAAGTTACGTCGAGTTGCTATTGTTGAGAGTACGCGTGGCCCAGGTGGTGGTTACACCCTATCTAGAGAAGATAAATCGATTACTGTGGCTGACATTATTATTGCTGTCGATGAGCCAATCGACGCCACACAGTGTGGTGGCAAAGGTAACTGTCATGGTCAAGATGATCACCATAGTCAATGTATGACTCATGATTTATGGTCTAACTTGAATAAAAAAATGGTTGATTATTTGCAGTCGGTTACTTTATATGATTTAGTGGCTTCGCAAGAACAGCGGGGTATATCGGTAATGACGCCTTTTGTGAATAAAGGTAAGCCAGTATCGACACCGTTGCCCGCAGGTGGAAAAGAGGCCCGATTAAACCTCGTCGATCCGAAAGTTAATTCGGATCGAAATGCGAATCAGCAACCTAAACGCTTTATTGTTAATTCGGTATTTAATTTGGCGCAGCAAACTTAGCACAGCAAACTTTTTACAGCAGCGAAATGAAAAACTAACAACTAAATAAACTTTACCAACAAAAAAAGAACCCCTTATGAATGCCCCAAACACTCCAAAATTAAATCCCTTACCAATGTTCAGTGCAAGGCATTTCCCAGTTTATATGGACTACTCAGCTACTACCCCGGTAGATCCAAGGGTTGTCGACCGAATGATTCCTTTTTTGCGAGAGCAATTTGGGAACCCAGCCTCACGCAGCCATGCATTTGGTTGGGAGGCTGAAGCAGCGGTTGAGCAGGCGCGTGAGCAGGTCGCCTTGTTGGTTGGAGCTGATCCCCGTGAAATTGTTTGGACTAGCGGAGCAACTGAGAGTATTAATTTAGCTTTGAAGGGCGCTGCGCACTTTTACAAGGATAAGGGCAAGCACATCATCACGGTAAAGACCGAGCACAAAGCAACTTTAGACACAACCCGAGAGCTAGAACGGGAAGGCTTTGTAGTAACTTATTTAGATGTTCAAGAAGATGGCTTAATTGACTTGGACGTTTTCAAAAAAGCCTTGCGACCAGACACTATTTTAGTTTCAGTGATGTATGTCAATAATGAGATTGGTGTGATTCAAGACATTCCAACGCTAGGTGAGCTATGTCGTGAGCGAGGCATCGTTTTTCATGTGGACTCAGCCCAAGCTACTGGCAAGATTGCCATTAATTTAGCAGAACTCAAAGTAGATTTAATGAGTTTTTCTGCGCACAAGACTTACGGACCAAAAGGGGTTGGTGCTTTATTTGTTAGGCGTAAACCGCGGATCCGCATTGAGGCGCAAATTCATGGTGGCGGGCATGAGCGTGGGATGCGTTCCGGCACATTACCAGCCCATCAAATTGTTGGAATGGGTGAGGCATTTCAGATTGCACGAGAAGAGATGGAGGCTGAGAACGAACGTATTCGGATGCTCCGTGATCGTTTATGGACTGGCCTGAGTGCGATTGAGGAAGTGTATCTGAATGGCGATATTTCGCAACGTGTACCGCACAATTTAAATGTCAGTTTTAATTATGTAGAGGGTGAATCCATGTTGATGGCTCTCAAAGATGTCGCTATTTCATCTGGCTCGGCTTGCACATCTGCATCTTTAGAACCTTCTTTTGTGTTAAGAGCTTTAGGCCGAAATGATGAGTTGGCACATAGTTCTATTCGTTTTAGTGTGGGTCGTTTCACAACGATTGAGGAAGTTGATTTTACGGTTGCTTTAGTGAAAGAAAAAATCGCTAAACTACGAGACTTATCACCTCTTTGGGAAATGTTTAAAGATGGTATTGATATCAGTACCATCCAGTGGGCGGCACATTAACTTAGTTTTTACTTAGGAAAAATCATGGCATATAGCGACAAAGTTGTTGATCATTACGAGAACCCTCGCAATGTTGGGTCATTTGAAAAAAGTGATGATGCAGTTGGAACTGGTATGGTTGGTGCGCCGGCTTGTGGTGACGTGATGAAACTGCAAATTCGGGTGAACGATGCGGGCGTGATTGAAGATGCAAAATTTAAGACCTATGGCTGCGGTTCGGCCATTGCCTCATCTTCTTTAGTCACAGAATGGATTAAAGGAAAGACATTGGATCAAGCTCTAGAGATTAAAAATTCGCATATTTCTCAAGAATTAGCCTTGCCTCCGGTGAAGATTCATTGCTCCATTTTAGCTGAAGACGCTATTAAAGCAGCTGTGCAAGATTATCGTGAAAAACACCAAAAATAAAAATGATTAGCCTAACTGAAAAAGCAGCCAAACACGTTAATCGTAATCTCGAAAAGCGGGGGAAGGGCATTGGTTTACGTTTGGGAGTTCGAACTACTGGGTGCTCCGGATTAGCTTATGAGCTGGAATACGTTGATCAGGTCAGTGCGGATGACGCTGTTTTTGAATCACAAGGAATTAAAGTCTTTGTAGACCCCAAAAGCTTACCTTATATAGACGGTACAGAGTTAGACTTTGCCCGTGAAGGACTTAACGAAGGCTTTAAATTTCAAAATCCGAATGTGAAGGATGAGTGTGGTTGCGGCGAATCGTTCCGAGTCTAGTAGCTTTACAGATTACTTTGATTTTTTTAACTTGCCGCGGCAGTTTCAAATTGACAGAAGCGTCCTCGATCGGGCTTATTTAACTGTTCAGCAAGAGGTGCACCCTGATAAATTTGTGAACCAAGATGATCAGCAAAAGCGTCGTTCTCTACAGATGACTACGTACGCGAACACTGCCTATCAAACCTTAAAGCAACCGCTTCCTAGGGGACTTTATTTGTGTCAATTAGCCGGGTTGGATCCGCAGTTAGAAACGAATACCGCGATGCCTAAAGCATTTTTGATACAGCAAATGGAATGGCGCGAAGAGTTAGACGACGCGAAGTCGGATCTCTCCAAATTGGAAGCATTACAACAGGAAGTACAAGCCATTCAGAAGGAATGGCTGTTGCAAATAGAAAAGGCCTTTGATGTGGCTTTAGTCCCGGAAACAGCTTTAGAGAAATTACGCTGCGCTTTATTTTTAGAGCGTTTTTTAGAAGAATTAGATCATCGACTTAGTGCATTGATTTAAACATAGAACGAGTAAATGGTTGTATGGCTTTATTACAAATTTCAGAACCGGGTCAGTCTCGCAACCCCCATCAGCGTCGTATTGCAATTGGTATTGATCTTGGAACTACGAATTCTTTAGTAGCAAGTATGAAAAACGCTTTACCCGAAGTACTTTTGAGTGAGGGTGGCCAGGCTTTTCTACCATCAGTAGTGCGTTATTTGCCCAGTGGTAAAACGCAAGCCGGATATGAGGCTTTAGCGCAGGCTGTGATAGACCCTAAAAATACGATTATTTCGGTAAAGCGTTTCATGGGTAGATCGCTCGCTGATATTGAAAATCAAAAATCACTGCCCTATGATTTTATTGACACACCTGGTATGTTGCAGTTACAAACTGTCGCTGGAATTAAAAGTCCAGTGGAGGTTTCTGCCGAGATTTTAGCGCGTCTTCGACAACTTGCAGAAGATACTTTTAATGATGATATTGAAGGTGCAGTGATTACTGTGCCAGCATATTTTGATGATGCCCAGAGGCAAGCTACTAAAGATGCTGCTGAGTTAGCGGGTATTCAAGTTTTAAGATTACTCAACGAGCCTACAGCAGCAGCTTTGGCTTATGGACTAGATCATGCGGCAGAGGGAATTTATGCGATTTACGATTTAGGTGGCGGCACATTTGACGTTTCTATATTACGATTAAGTAAAGGAGTTTTTGAGGTACTTGCAACGGGGGGCAACTCTGCCCTTGGTGGGGACGATTTTGATCATGCTTTACTTGAGATGGTTCTGCAAGAGTCTAACTTGACGCAATTAACTGCTGAAGATCAGCGAGCTTTAATTTTGAAATGTCGGCATGCGAAGGAGAATTTAAGTATTCATCCTGGCGTTTTGTTAGAACATACTTTTAATAATAAAGGTGCTATACAGGTCAGTATTTCTCAGGAAAAGTTTTTTCAGCTCACGCAAGATTTAGTCCAAAAAACAATTCAAGCAGTCAAAAAAGCCTTACGAGATGCGAAAGTATCGCTCGATGAAATCAAGGGTGTTGTCATGGTGGGTGGTGCGACTCGAATGCCGCATGTCCAATATGCTGTAGAAACCTTGTTTGGTCGTGCGCCCCTCAACGATTTAAATCCAGACGAGGTAGTTGCTCTTGGTGCTGCTCGACAAGCAGATTTACTCGTGGGTAATAAAAATAAAAATGATGAGTGGTTACTCTTAGATGTGATCCCGTTATCACTTGGTGTCGAGATGATGGGTGGTCTTGTGGAAAAAATTATTCCACGTAACACACCCATACCGGTTGCCTTAGCGCAGGACTTTACGACTTTTAAGGACGGTCAAACAGCGATGGCAGTGCACGTTTTGCAAGGTGAGAGAGAGTTAGCCGAGGATTGTCGTTCGCTCGCGCGTTTTGAGTTAAAAGATATACCTCCAATGGTTGCAGGAGCGGCTCGAATTCGGGTTACTTATCAAGTGGACGCTGATGGTTTGTTATCAGTGAGTGCGGCGGAGGAAAAATCTGGCGTCAGTGCTTCAATACATGTCAAGCCCAGTTACGGCTTAGCAGATGGTGATATTGCTCGTATGTTGACAGAGGGCTTTGCAAGTGCGGCTGAAGATATGCAACTCAGAGCTCTACGCGAAGAGCAAGTTGAGGCGCAGCGATTAATGGATGCGGTAGATAGCGCTTTGCAAATTGATAAGCATTTATTAAATGATGCGGAATTGACTTTAATTGAAAAGGGTTTAGGATCCTTAAGACAATTAAAGGATCAAGAAAATATTGATCTCTTACGCGCTGGGATTGAGGCTCTGTCCCAAGCTACTGAAGAATTTGCGGCCAAGAGGATGAATGCGAATATACGCAGAGCGTTAACCGGTAAGAACCTTTCAGAAATCTAATTTACGGATTATTTATGACTCAAGTAATTGTCTTACCGCATGAAGAATATTGCCCAGAAGGGGCCGTGATGGAGGTTCCTGCTGGCACATCGATTTGTGAAGCCTTATTAGAAAATGATATTTCTATTGAGCATGCCTGTGAGATGTCATGTGCTTGTACCACCTGTCATGTAATTGTGCGAGAGGGCTTTGATTCGCTAGATCCTAGCGATGAGAACGAAGATGATTTACTGGATCGTGCCTGGGGCTTAACACCCAAATCAAGACTTTCTTGTCAGGCCATTGTTGGACAGCAGGAGTTAGTTGTCGAGATTCCTAAATACTCGATTAATCATGCTCGAGAAAATCATTAAATGATAGGCAGTACTTTTATCCTATTTTATTTAAAGATTTTCTTCACGACGCAGATGTGGAAAGAGAATCACATCCCGAATATTCGCTGAATCTGTCAGGAGCATGATCAGTCGATCAATGCCAATCCCACAGCCACCGGTTGGTGGCATGCCATATTCTAGGGCTCGGATAAAGTCATGGTCAAAATACATGGCCTCTTCATTACCAGCATCTTTTTGTTCGACTTGTTTTTGAAAACGATTTGCTTGGTCTTCAGAGTCATTTAATTCTGAAAATCCATTTGCAATTTCACGGCCAGTAATAAATAGCTCAAAGCGTTCTGTAATCCCAGGTCGCGTATCAGACTCCCGCGCCAGAGGACTTACTTCAATGGGGTAATCAATGATGTAGGTCGGTTGCCATAGATGCTCTTCGGCACAGACTTCAAATAATGCTAATTGATGGGCTCCAAGACCGGCATGAATGATGGCGGGATCGTCGATATTTTGCCCAGATTTTTTTAATTCAGAACGAATGAACATCCGGTCGTTGATTTGTTCAGATGTATAGTTTTTGCCAGACTTTGGGGCATATTTCAAGATGGCTTCTGTAATCGTGAGTCGTTCGAAGGGGGCAGAAAGGTCTAGTTCACGACCTTGATAATTGAGTACAGCAGTGTTATGAATTTTTAGACTGACTTGACGAATTAGGTTTTCAGTAAATTGCATCAACCACTGGTAATCTGTATAGGCAGCGTAAAATTCCATCATCGTAAATTCAGGGTTATGACGAGGGCTAACCCCTTCATTTCGGAAATTTCGATTAATTTCAAAAACTCGCTCAAAGCCTCCAACCACGAGTCTTTTTAAATAGAGTTCTGGGGCAATGCGCAGGAACATTTCCATATCTAGAGCATTGTGGTGCGTAATAAATGGTTTAGCTGAAGCGCCGCCTGGTATGACATGTAACATCGGCGTTTCAACTTCCATAAAATCTGCCTCTTGCATGAACTCACGCAGGGCGTTGATTGCTTTAGTTCGCGTAATAAATGTTTCTCGGCTTTGGGGGGAGACGATCAGGTCAACATAACGTTGCCGATATTTCATTTCTTGGCTAGTTAGGCCATGAAACTTTTCTGGCAGAGGCCGAAGTGATTTGGTTAATAGGCGTAATATTTTTACCTGAACTGATAGTTCACCTCGATTGGTTTTAAATAATAGGCCTTCTGCTGCGATGATATCGCCCATATCCCAATGTTTAAAAGCGGTATGCGACTCTTCGCCAGTCTCATTATCATTTATATAGAATTGGATTTGTCCAGTACGATCTTGGACTGTGGCAAAACTAGCTTTGCCCATCACGCGCTTGAGCAGCATGCGCCCTGCCATTTTGACATATACCGCTTGATCTGCCAGCTCTTCCTTACTGCGGTCATTAAATTGTTTGTGTAGCTCGAGTGCTAGGTGAGTTGGTACAAAATCGTTGGGGTAGGCTAATCCTTGTTGTCTTAAACGGGCTAATTTTTCACGGCGCTCATTGATGAGATGGTTCTCATCGATCTGAAGACTTGGGTCGATGGCTGATTGCTCTATAGGTGTTTTGTCGTTCATAGCAGAATAATTTTCAAGTCAATGGGCTAAATGCTTTAAACATTCATTTTGAGGCTAGCTTCAATAAAGGGGTCAAGATCTCCATCTAAAACCTTTTGGGTATTGGATATCTCGACATTCGTGCGCAGATCTTTTATACGACTTTGGTCTAACACATAGGAGCGAATTTGATGGCCCCAACCCACATCTGTTTTCGTGGCTTCCAGTTTGTCTTGCTCCACTTGGCGCTTACGTAATTCATGCTCATAAAGCCGAGACTTGAGCATTGTCATTGCTTCAGCACGATTACGGTGTTGACTACGATCATTCTGACACTGAACAACGATACCAGTAGGTAGATGCGTTAGACGTACTGCCGAGTCCGTTTTATTAATATGTTGGCCGCCTGCGCCAGACGCGCGGTAGGTATCTGTTCGGATATCTGCTGGGTTAATATCAATTTCGATGGAGTCATCGATTTCTGGGTAGACAAAGATACTTGAGAAGGACGTATGTCGACCGCCTGAGGAGTCAAAGGGGGATTTCCGAACGAGGCGGTGGACACCCGTTTCAGTTCTCAAAAAACCAAAAGCATATTCACCGTCAATCTTCAGTGTGGCACTTTTAATACCAGCCACATCACCATCTGACTCTTCTAGAATTTCAGCTTTAAAGCCTTTTCGTTCACAGTATCTTAAGTATTGTCGAAGCAGCATACTCGCCCAATCACAGGCCTCAGTCCCTCCAGCGCCGGCTTGGATATCGATAAAACAATTACAAGGGTCCATCGGGTTAGAAAACATCCGACGAAACTCCAAGTCTGCAACGATGAATTCCATCGCTTTTTCATCTTCCTCGATAGCTTGAAGAGTTTGATCATCTAATTCTGCAGCGGCTAGTTCGAAGAGTTCAATTGCTCCATCTAGGTCGCTATCGAGTTTAGTGATGGTGTTAACTACACCATCAAGCATCTTTTTTTCTTTACCCAAAGCTTGCGCTTGTTTAGGATCATCCCAAACTTTGGGGTCCTCTAACTGAAGATTTACCTCGATTAATCGTTGACTTTTACTATCAAAGTCAAAGATACCCCCGAAGGTCTGCAACACGAGTACGTAAGAGGTTAAGATGAGACTGTAGTGAGTTAATTCGTTCGGCTTCCATCCAAGTATTATAAAGCTTTGCCAATGCCAGTTTGTCAAAATAGAATATTTAGTAACTTTTTGCAGTTTTTAAAATTGTTTTGAGAGGCAATAGGCATTATTGGTAATCGAATAAATGCTTATTAAAATAAACCTCGCACGTGCTAGTGACTTTAGAGAATTTTTTCAGAACAGTAAAATTTAGTTAAATGCTGTTTCGATATGAATCTGTAGTCTTGGGTAATTTAGATAATGATCTACGAGCAGACGATAGGCCAGATAAGTTTGTGGCGGAAGATTTTCAGAATGACCAAACCAAATACCAGAAATTGATTTTGAGTCTTGGTTACTTGAGCCGTTTTCAATGGGAATGAGTTCTACCTTCAGGTGACGGCCTTTTAAGGTGGTTTGCTTGATTACCTCAAAGCGGCCAACAAAAACTGGTTCTGGAAATCCCTGCCCCCAGATGGCTGTAGAAAGTTGCTCGGCAAATTGCTGATTCATTTGCTCAAACGGGAGTGTTCCGTCATGCATAATCGTACGATTTAAGGCGTCTGGTTCAATCCACTGTAGGGCTATTTTGGCAAAAGCTTGTTCAAAAGATGCTAGATCTTCCTCAGGAATTGATAGGCCGGCGGCCATCGCATGTCCACCAAACTTTAAAATCATCCTAGGGTATTTTTTAGAGATCCAGTCTAGCGCGTCTCGCATGTGAAAGCCAGTTATTGATCGGCCAGAGCCCTTAAGAATGCCTTTACCGTCTGGCATTTTTTCTTCGGCAAGAGCAAATACAATGACTGGGCGGTGGTACTCGTCTTTTAAACGCGAGGCTAGTATGCCAATTACACCCTGATGCCATGACGGCTCGAAGAGAGTAAGTGCATGGCGACCTTCGACTGAAAGTTGGGCCATTGTCATCTGAGCGCTTACTTTCATCTCATTTTCGATACTACGTCGTTCGCGATTCATTTGGTCGAGATCATGCGCTAGGCGCTTTGCTTGGGTAAGATCTTTACTCAGTAGGCATTGTATTCCGAGGGTCATATCTGCTAAGCGGCCTGCTGCGTTTAAGCGAGGTCCTAAACTAAAACCCAAATCAAAGGTGTTCGCTTCACCTGGGCTTTTGCCTGCAATGTGAAAGAGGGCTTCAATGCCTGGTGACATCAAACCTTGCCGGATTCGCTTGAGGCCAGCGGATACTAAAATACGATTATTTCGATCTAACTGGGCAACATCTGCGACCGTACCTAGGGCGACTAGATCTAATAAGTTTAAAAGCTGTGGTTGTGTTTGTTTTGTAAACAGCTTGTAACGATCTCGTAACTCAGCTCGAACTGCGAGTAGGAGATAAAACATGACACCAACGCCAGCCAGAGCTTTACTCGAAAAGGTGCACCCTGGTTGATTTGGATTAACAATATGCTTGGCCTTGGGGAGTTCATCTGCGGGCAGGTGATGATCGGTAACAATGACATCGATTCCTAAGCGATTGGCATAGGCAACGCCATCGATACTCGCAATGCCATTGTCAACAGTGATGATAATTTCGGGGGGAGGATTTCGATTGGCTGCTAATTCAACCACTTCGGGTGTGAGTCCATAACCCATCGTAAAACGATTTGGTACGATGAAATCAATCTGACTATTAAAAGATTGACCGAGCTCTTCTAAACCTAGGATTCCGACAGCGCATGCGGTCGCACCATCGCAATCATAATCTGCAACGATTACGATTTTTCGGTTCTCAGCTAGGGCCTGCGCAAGATATTGCGCAGCCTCCTGGCAACCTTTTAAATCATTTGGAGGGATGAGTTGGTTGATTTGTAAAGATAGTTCTGAGGCATGCTGAATGCCTCGGCTAGCCCATAACTTGGCCATCACAGGGCTGATCTCATTTTCAATTAAATGCTCCAATACCTCTTGGTTAATTGGACGTTCTTTGATGTGCATAGAGTCTACTGTTCGTGGGGGACGGTTTTATAAGGGTGCCAAATAGCTTGCTGACTAAACTCGGACCAAGACGGGTATTGAGTTTGATGAGATTTTTTGGGTGAGAAAATACGCTGGATGAGGCTTGTATTGAATAATTTTTTATCAATTTGGGTACTATAGAAGTTGCCATGCTTACTTTGTAGCAATTGTACTTGGGTCAATTTTTCCTGTTTGATCCCCAAGAGTAGCTGTTCCCAAAAGACTTGCCATTCCTGGGTGCTCGTTTGTTGATAAAAATCAATGAGGTGATGACCATCAGGCATGGGAAGTAATAGATTGGGAGGTGTAGGCGTAGATGTTTTTTGTAAATATATTGCGGCAGTTTGAATCAGCTCATTCGGTGAACAGACATGAGTGATTGATTCGATCAGGGGATGCGGTTGAATATCTTGCAGAGCACCAATACCATAGAGCCAAAGAGAGTTGATTGGTAATTGCCCTAAGTCCTGGCGTTGCAGATTGACCGGATGATCATGCCAAACCATCTGGATTTCATTTTGAAGCTGTCGCCATTTTTTTGCCAGACCAGCTTGAGAAGTATCACGGGGCATCCAAATATCAATATTTCTACCAGCGGCTAAAGCTGGGCTGGATGTTTTGACGGACTTCAATAGCTCTGAGGAGATTAGCCAGCGATTTTTAGTAAAAATGCTCGGACCTGGTAAGAATTCTTGGAGGATATCTTGCACGCTTAAACGCAAAGCCAACTCCTCTGCAGCGTCCACCTCAAGGATCCTTGGATCAATTAAGACGAGATGGTCGCGGGTTGCGTGCAGATGGACTAGCTCTAGACAAGACCAGGTAGAGGTGCTTTCGATAGGTGTTTTGGTATTCGCCCAAAGGGCTGCGCAGGGAAGATCATTCCCTAGGCAGAAAATTTCTTGCCAGCTGCCCTTTTGTTCGAAAATCGAATCATCTGGATTTTCTAGAGCGCTTCCAAGACTAGGGCAAAGTATCGATAAATGTGTAGACATAGCCCTTATTTTATGTGGCATTTCAGAAAACACTAAACTATAGGGATGAAATCACTCAAATCCCTTTTAGAGTTGCCGATTTATATGGAAATTGGTATTCGTTATGTGCGAGCTAAAAGGAAGACTTTAGGCTCTCGTCGGGATGGCTTTTTGTCATTTATATCAACTTTATCAATGGTTGGAATTGCTTTGGGTGTTGCCGCTTTGATTGTGGTTTTATCGGTGATGAATGGTTTTCAAAAAGAAGTTCGGGATAAGATGCTCTCTGTACTCTCGCATGTGGAGATTCGTTCTCAAGAAGGAATTAATGATATTGAGGGAGTCAGTAGTTTTATAGCGAAGCAAGCGCATGTTATTGGCGTTGCACCTTTGTTACAAACGCAGGGTTTATTGGTTCGCCAAGGCATGATGCGAGGGGTCGAATTACGGGGAATTGCACCCCAAACGGAATTCCAAGTTTCGGATATTCCGAGTCAGTTTAGTCAGGGATCGATTAACTCCTTAGAGGCGGGGCAGTTTGGAATTGCTTTAGGTAGTCAGTTGGCACAGATGATGGGTGTTCAGTTAAATGACAAAATTTCGGTGATGGTTCCAAATGGTGATATGACACCTGCAGGCGTGTTACCTCGGCAAAGAGTTTGCACGATTGTTGGGATTATTGATAGTGGTCATTATGAGTACGACAGTAGTTTAGCGATTATGCATTGGCAAGATGTGGCAGCTTTAGTGAAAGCCCCTGGGCCGACGGGTTTGCGGGTGAAATTAGACGATATGGCTTTGGCGCCTCAAATTTCGCAACGATTAAATGCTGAAATTCCTCCCAATTTAATTGCCGTGGATTGGTCCATGTTGAATCGTAACTGGTTTGCAGCCGTACAGACTGAAAAACGGATGATGTTTATTATTTTGGCCTTAATTATTGCTGTTGCAACATTTAACTTAGTCTCAACTTTGGTGATGACGGTAACTGACAAACAAGCTGATATTGCCATTTTAAGAACCATGGGAGCCTCGGGGCGGATGATCCAAAAAATCTTTTTTGTTCAGGGTTTATCCATTGGAATTTTAGGTTCAGTACTTGGTGTATTAATTGGGGTTGTGATTGCTAGTAATATTGATGTCATTGTGCCGGTGATTGAGGGTTTATTTCGAGTACAGTTTTTACCTAAAGATATTTATTTTATTAGTCAATTACCCTCTGACATACACCTAGAGGATGTTGTGAAGGTTGGCGGTATGGCTTTTGGCCTGAGTTTGTTAGCCACTTTATACCCAAGTTCACGAGCTTCAAGGGTCAAACCTGCGGAGGCCTTGAGATATGAATAAAGGGCTCCGTGAGAGTATGTGGGAGAATTTAAAGCAGGACGCATTTCCGCCTGAGCCCCAAATGCAGTCACCGGCTTTAGAAGCTCGGGGAGTTGTGAAGGTTTTTGGGGGAGACGTTGAAGCACTTGAGGTTTTACGAGGGATTGATTTTCAAGTTCAGCCTGGTGAAAAAGTTGCGATTGTGGGGGCTTCAGGCTCTGGTAAAAGTACCTTGCTACATATTTTAGGTGGGCTAGATGATGCTACGGCAGGGTCGATTACCCTGTCTGGTATCGAATTTACCTTATTAGATGAAGCGCAGCAAAATTATTTACGGAATAAAGAACTAGGCTTTATATATCAGTTTCATCATTTATTACCTGAATTTAGCGCTTTAGAAAATGTGGCGATGCCTTTACGAATTCGGGGACTATCAAAGTCCCAAGCACAGTCTCAAGCGGAGGCTATTTTGATTCAAGTTGGCCTAGGTGGTCGCTTAAGACATACACCCGGTATGCTCTCTGGTGGCGAGCGACAACGCGTGGCAGTTGCTCGGGCATTAGTTGGGCGACCCAGTTGTGTTCTGGCAGATGAGCCGACCGGTAACTTAGATACAAAGACTGCTGATCAAGTATTTGATTTAATGATCGAAGTTGCTCAAAATCTAGAAACTGCCTTTGTGATCGTGACGCATGATCCCTTACGCGCAAAGCGTTGCGATCGTATCTTACGTTTAGAGCAGGGAGTTTTAGTTGATGTGACGCGCAACCAAAATAGTGCTTAGAGTGATATGTGGTTAGATACCCATTGTCACTTAGACGCCACGGAGTTTGAGCAGGATTTATCCCTGGTTTTGGCAAGAGCTGCCGAGCGCGGCGTTCGGGGTATATTAATTCCGGTTGTGCAAGTCTGTGATATAGAAAAAGTAGTCGGTATAGTCGAGCAGTGGCATGGGTTAATCCCTTATTTGAGTTTTACTTTAGGGATTCATCCTTTGTATACTCCTAGTGCGTTTGAGAGTGACCTAGACCTCTTGCGAGAAGCTATTTTGAAATATTTGGATCATCCAAGATTTGTTGGCATTGGCGAAATCGGTTTAGATTATTTTGTCAAAGAATTAGACAATGCCAAGCAAGAGTGGTTTTTTGAGCAACAACTCTTATTAGCGAGGCAGTATCAATTGCCAGTGATCTTACATGTACGCAAATCTCAAGATCAAATACTGAAGCGTTTACGCCAAACTCAGGTATCTGGTGGTATTGCGCATGCATTCAATGGGAGTTTTGTGCAAGCCCAACATTTTTTAGATTTAAACTTTAAATTAGGTTTTGGTGGCACGCTCACTTTTGAGCGAGCTCTACAAATTCGACGCTTAGCTTGTGACTTACCTCTAGACGCCTTTGTCTTGGAGACAGATGCCCCTGACATACCACCAGTTTGGTTAAAAGAGGAGGGTGAGAGCCGAAATGAACCGGCTAATCTTCCTCGCATTGCGCAAGAGTTTGTCAAGTTGCGCAATTTGGAGGAAGAGTTCGTTAGTCAGCAAGCCTTACAAAATGCGCTGGTAGTTCTACCACGCTGGCAGTCCTTAATTCAAGCAAATCCTATTGCTTAAA
>CALPOM020000036.1 GCA_943325205.2 Thermoflexus hugenholtzii JAD2
ACAAAGAAGTCTTGCAACTGACTTCTGATATTACAAAGCAGGTATTTCCATTTACGCTCAATTTAAGTGATTCTCGGATGTGGGAGGGCTTTGCCAAACTAAAAGATTTTTCTGATCGGATTGAAGAGCAGAAGCTATTGCCGGGTGTGATTCCAGTTGTAAAGCGCATATATTTAGGTCTGCGAGCAGGGATTACTTTTTTTGGTTTGTATCTACTACCGGTGGTTTCAAATGAATTACCAGCGGATGTTCGTCTGCAGCCAGTTTGGTAAAGGATGGTATGGCCGCATTATTGATCCCCTTTCTTTTTACAATTTTTGTATGGTGGTTTAGTACGGGATTTATCTTGTGGTTGGATCGCCTTGCCCCAAAATTTTTCCCGAGAATTATGGTGATCAATACCTTAGTTTTAATGGCAGCTTTTTACGGCCTGAGCATTAGTAGTCGATCAGACACAGTTGCCAGTATCTACTGTGCTTTTACTTGTGCGTTACTCATTTGGGGTTGGCAAGAATTAGGATTTTTATTGGGCTATGTAACTGGTTCAAGACGAACCGCATGTCCGGAAGGGGCAACAGGGTGGCGCAGAGCAAGATATGCGTTTGAAGCAGTTAATCATCATGAACTCGCTTTAATCTTATTGGGGGTTGGAATTTTCCTAATTAGTATAGATGCCACGAACTTAACTGGTTTGTGGACTTTTGTTATTTTATGGTTGATGCGACAAAGTGCAAAATTAAATATTTTCTTTGGGGTATTAAACCTGAATGAAAATTTCTTACCAAACCACTTAAAGTATTTACAAACTTATTTTAGGCGTCGGCCGATGAATTTTTTGATGCCAATATCTATCTTAGGATCTTTCATTGTTGTTGTGCCTTTGTGGGGTAGCACATTAACTTCTGGTGTCTTGCCACACGAGATTGTTTCTAGCACGATCTTAGCGACGCTTTTGTCTTTAGCCATTTTGGAGCATGTTTTATTGGTTTTGCCAGTGCAAATAGAATTTTTGTGGAAGTGGGGATTTCGTCATGAAAGTTAGTTGCCATTGCATTTAGCGATTTGGTGCGGGGAGATTTGTTGATATGGGACATTTAGATGCGGAAATACTACTAGCGCAGCCAAGAGGTTTTTGCGCGGGTGTAGACCGTGCGATCAGTATTGTTCAGGAGGCATTGAACCGATTTGGTGCGCCAATTTATGTGCGTCATCAAATTATTCATAATGCGCGCGTGATTGCTGAGTTAACTGCTCAGGGAGCGGTTTTTATTAATGAGTTAGACGAAGTGCCAGCTGGCGCAACTCTGATTTTTAGTGCGCACGGTGTTTCAGCGAAGGTCCGTGCACAAGCAAGTGCTAGAGACTTTAGAATTTTTGATGCTACTTGTCCGTTAGTGAATAAGGTGCATGCCGAGGTCAAGAAATTACATTTTGGGGGCATGCAGATTGTAATGATTGGTCACGCTGGCCACCCAGAGGTTGAGGGTACGATGGGACAGGTCGTTGATCGAATTCATTTAGTACAAGAAATTGCGGATGTAGATACGCTGCATTTTCCAGAGAATACCCAGGTAGCCTACGTTACCCAAACTACTTTATCGATTGATGAGACAAGAGACATCATAGCAGCTTTAGAAATACGTTTTCCCCAGATACAGCATCCTAAAAAACAAGATATTTGTTATGCTACGCAAAATCGCCAGGATGCTGTTAAGGAGCTTGTGCCCATGGTCGATGTTGTGATTGTGGTGGGAAGTCCGAACAGTTCAAACTCCAATCGATTAAGAGAGTTAGGGCAGCGTCTTGGAGTGCGTTCATACTTGGTTGATCATCCAGATCAGCTTGAAAGAGCTTGGTTTGAGGGTCAAAAGCGCGTTGGATTAACTGCTGGGGCTTCAGCTCCAGAAAGTCTTACACAAGAGATTTTGGATCGCATCCGTGACTACGGCCCAAGAGTTGTTAAGACATTACCAGGTGTAGAGGAAAATACCATCTTTGCCCTACCTAAGGGATTAGGAAAGTAAAATCCCCAACCTAGGGAAATCCCTATATTTTTCAATATCTTAAAGATGAAATAAGTGTAAAATTTAGTTGACGTTTTAACATGTCAATGTAAAAATACACTTATGAAATTTACTGCTTTTATCGAGTTATTAAAGCCTATCACTTGGTTTCCCCCCATGTGGGCTTTTATTTGTGGGGCTATTACCGCGGGTACTGCGCTGGCTGGTCAGTGGGAAATTATTCTTTTGGGGCTCTTACTCACGGGGCCATTAGTTTGCGCTTCAAGTCAAGCAGTCAATGATTGGTTTGATCGGCATGTGGACGCGATCAATGAACCGAATAGACCGATACCGTCAGGCCGGATTCCAGGACGTTGGGGATTGTATTTAGGGATCATTTGGTCGATTCTGTCATTAGTGATTGGTGCGCAATTAGGCCCTTGGGGACTTGGCGCAACAACTTTGGCGATTATTTTTTCATGGGCTTATAGTATGCCCCCCGTGCGCTTAAAACAAAATGGTTGGTGGGGCAATTTAGCATGTGCAATGAGCTACGAAGGTTTGGCGTGGATTACTGGCGCTGCTCTTTTGTCAATCACCGCATCACCAAGCCAACCATCCCTTTTATTTGCCGGTTTATATAGTTTAGGCGCGCACGGAATAATGACGCTCAATGATTTCAAGGCAATTGAGGGCGATCAAAAAATGGGTATTCGCTCCTTACCCGTTCAGCTAGGAGCCAATCGAGCGGCCCAAGTAGCCTGTTTGATTATGCTGATCCCACAATGCATCGTGATTGGATTTCTATTTTTCATTGAGCAAGAGATACACGCATTTTTTGTTGGTATCTTAGTGCTTGCGCAGTTAGCTCTGATGAGATATTTTTTATTCGATCCAATTAAAAGAGCCCTTTTTTATAGTGGCTTTGGCGTACCTCTTTTTGTCGGCGGCATGATGGTTGCTGCATTTGGCATACGAAATCTAGGTGGTCAGTAAATGTTAGCACTTAGTCCAATTCAAGGTCTTGGCTGGTTGGGTATTATCCGTCTAGGATTCGTTCAGACTTCAATTGGCGCTATCGTGGTGATGACAACTTCTACTTTAAATCGTATTATGGTGGTCGAGCTGGCTTTACCAGCTATCTTGCCGGGCCTATTAGTCGCCTTTCATTATTTCGTGCAAGTAATCCGGCCACGGATGGGTTTTGCATCAGATCAAGGCCTATACAAAACGCCATGGATTTTAGGTGGAATTATTGTGTTAGGCCTTGGTGGGATTGGGGCTGCGATTGGAACGGTCATGATGGCAGAAAGCGTCTTGCAGGGAATTATCGTGTCCTTTTTTGCATTTTTAATGATTGGTATTGGCGTGAGTATGAGCGGGACTTCTTTATTAGCTCTTCTTGCAAAAAGTGTTGATGATCAAAAACGAGCCGCTGCAGCAACAATTGTTTGGTTGATGATGATTTTTGGATTTGCCGTAACGAGTATTTTGATTGGAAAATTTTTAGACCCATACGCTCCAGAAAAGGTCATACAGATAGCTATTGTTGTCGCGATTATTGGATTTATAGTGACCTATTTAGCATTATTTCAGCTAGAAAAGGGCATCGAGTTAATCGCATCACCAAAAGTAATTTCAAATCCACTGACCTTCACGCAATCCTTTCACGAGATGTGGAGTGATCTGGATATTCGCCAATTCACAATCTTTATATTTATATCGATGTTGGCATTTAGTTCCCAAGATTTAATTATGGAACCATTTGCCGGACTCGTATTTGACTACACGGTAGGACAAACTACGAGTTTATCTGGCTTACAACATAGTGGGGTATTAAGCGGTATGTTGTTAGTAGCTTTTTGCGGTAGCTCTCGATTGAGGAAGTATTTTGGGTCGCTCAAGTCTTGGATTATTTATGGCTGTTTAGCCTCAGCACTTGCGATGATGGGCTTGGCAATTGGCGCACTTGTTGGTAAACCATGGCCACTAGATATGAATGTTTTTCTACTCGGATTAGCAAATGGGACATTTTCGATTGCTGCAATCGGCTCGATGATGCGCCTGGCAGTAGCTGACGGTCTAGGAAAAGAGGGTGTCAGGATTGGTTTATGGGGAGGGGCGCAAGCTATTGCATTTGGCCTAGGGGGTCTATTAGGCGCATCGGTTAGTGACTTAGCTCGCCTGTTCATGTCAGAGACTGCAAACGCATACACCCTCGTATTTACATTGGAATCATTACTGTTTTTGTACTCAGCAAAATTAGCCGCAAGCATTCGTCGATAAATACCATGAGAAAATTAGGAAGATCAATATGACACAAGAAATCTATGATGTAATTGTTGTGGGTGGTGGTCCAGCTGGATCAACTGCGGCCGAAAAGTTAGCCGAAAAAGGTAAAAAAGTTCTCCTCTTAGATCGTGGTGGACGAGTAAAGCCTTGTGGCGGAGCAATACCACCACGATTAATTAAAGACTACAAAATACCAGATTCCTTATTAGTTGCTAAAGCAACGAGCGCTCGGATGATTTCGCCCAAAAATAAAAAGGTGGATATTCCGATTGAGAATGGTTTTGTTGGAATGGTCGATCGAGGAACCTTTGACGAATGGTTACGGCAAAGGGCCGAGGCAGCTGGCGCTATTCGTGAAGTTGGTAATTTTTCTGATTTAAAAGAGTTAGATGGTTTGGTAGAAATATCTTATCGCGTTCGGGGCAAGGCTCAAATTGGAGAAGGGGAACTTAAAAAGGTCTATGCCAGATCTGTAATTGGCGCTGATGGCGCTAAATCAGGGGTTGGACGAGCAGCTGGGGTAGCTGGATGTGCGGAGGCAAATTACGTGTTTGCGTATCACGAAATTTTACGTAAACCGGAAAAAACAACTATTGATTATGACGCAAGCCGTTGTGATGTCATTTATCAGCAGCAAGTATCACCTGATTTTTATGGTTGGGTCTTCCCCCATGGAGATACTTTAAGTATCGGAACGGGGAGTGCTGATAAAGGATTTTCTTTAAGAAATGCGGTTGGACATTTGCGAGCACAAATTGGTTTTGAAAATGCCGAGCTGATTCGGCATGAAGGTGCGCCGTTACCCATGAAACCTCTGAAACGCTGGGATAATGGTAAAAATGTTGTACTTGCTGGAGACGCTGCTGGAGTAGTTGCTCCATCTTCAGGTGAAGGAATTTACTATGCCATGTATGGTGGGGAGCTTGCGGCAACTGCGATAGAAGCGTTTTTATTATCGGGCAATCCAGCGAAGTTGAAATTGGCGCGTAAGTCATTTATGAAAGAGCATCGTTTGACTTTTATCGTTTTAGGTATTATGCAAAGATTTTGGTACATCAATGACAAGCGTCGAGAAAGTTTTGTCAAAATGTGCGAGGATAAAGATGTACAACGCTTGACGTTTGAGTCTTATATGAATAAAAAACTAGTACGCAAGAAGCCGCTTGCTCATATTAAGATATTCTTTAAGGATATGGGGCATCTTTTAGGGATTGCTAAAGCATAGCGATGAGAACTTTTTTTTCGCAGCGACATATTTGGGCAGCAGGGGCATGGATTTTTGTCGTGTCTTTTAGTGGTGGTATGTTGACTGAGATTGGGCCATGGTATTTGAATTTAAAACATCCCGATTGGAAGCCGCCGGACTGGGCATTTGGGATAATTTGGACAACGATATTTGTTTTGGCAGCTTTTGCTTGGTCGATCGCTTGGCAAAGAACGCAAACAGTCAAGCAGCGCTTGACCTTGAGCACCTTATTTATTGCTAATGCTCTTTGCAACATGCTATGGAGTGTCCTTTACTTTAAACTGCACCGCCCTGATTGGTCTTTGATTGAAGCCTTTTTTTTGTGGGGATCCGTACTTGCCATTATTCTAGTAACCCGCTCGTATAGCACCTTATCAGGCTGGTTCATGATGCCGTATCTGATTTGGGTTAGCTGCGCCATTGCACTCAATTATGAAACGATACGGCTAAATGGCCCGTTTAATTAATTACTAGGAATTCTATTTTGAACTTATTAACAATTGGCATTAACCATCAAATTGCCCCTTTAGAAATCCGGGAAAAGGTCGCGCTCACTCCCGAGGTAATAAGCGATGCAATGAAAGATTTACGAAGTTACCTCAATCAAGATCAAGAGAATAACCCATCAGAAGTAGCTATTTTATCCACTTGTAATCGAACCGAAATATATTGCGCAGCGAATGATCATCATATTCATGATCAGCAAATACAAGAGAAAACGATTGATTGGCTCAGCGCGCAAAGGCGCATGAATAAAAGTGAACTAACGCCCTATATTCAAACTGAGATATCGTCAGCTGCAGTACGGCATGTTTTTCGGGTTGGTTGTGGATTAGATTCGATGGTTTTAGGAGAGACGCAGATTCTTGGTCAAATGAAGCAAGCAGTTGCTCAAGCCCAGCAGGCTGGATCGATTGGAACATATTTAAACCAACTATTTAACAAAACCTTCGCAGTTGCTAAAGAAGTTCGTGGAACCACAGAGATTAGTACGCATGCCATATCGATGGCCAGTGCGGCAGTGCGACTATCGCATCGTGTTTTAGGTGCGATCGATCAACAGCGGATCTTATTTATTGGCGCTGGAGAAATGATTAATTTGTGCGCGGCACATTTTTCTGGCAAATCGCCCAAGCAAATTACAATAGCTAATCGAACCTTTGAGCGCGGTGAGGAATTGGCTAGAATGATTCGTGATCAGGGTCATCCTTGTGAATCAATCGCTTTATCTGAAGTGCCGCAACGGCTTGCTCAATTTGACATTGTCGTTTCATGTACGGCTAGTTCACTACCGATTATTGGCTTAGGGATGGTCAATACTGCCTTGAAAAATAGGCGGCATCAACCTATGGTAATGATAGACTTAGCAGTTCCTCGTGATATTGAGCCGGAGATTAGTAAACTAAGAGACGTCTATTTATATACAGTGGATGATTTAGGTAAGGTGGTTAAAGAAGGTATGGAGTACCGAACAAACGCTGTTAAGAGTGCCGAAGAAATTATTAATTTACAGGTTAAGAACTTTATGCACTGGTTAGCTCAGCGCTCTTCAGTGCCTTTTATAACGAGCCTTAAGCAACGTAGTGAGGAATTACAACGTGTTGAAATTGAAAAGGCTAAGAAAAGGCTCAATCGAGGAGAGGATCCTGCTGATGTGATGACTGAACTAGCTAGAGGACTCGCTAATAAATTTATGCACGGATCATTACATTCCTTACATCATGTTGATGATGATAGTGTTGATGATTACCAAAAGATGTTAACTAAAATTTTTATGACTGAAAGTAAAAGAGGTGGATCGTGTTGAAAATGACAAATTTACTCCAAACTATTGATTTACCATCCCAATTAAGAGAGTTAACGCGCCCACAACTAAACCAATTAGCAAGTGAATTAAGAGAGTTTGTGATTGATTCTGTTTCACAAACAGGGGGGCATTTATCTTCTAACCTTGGAACCGTCGAATTGGCGGTAGCGCTTCATTATGTATTTAATACTCCCAAAGACTCTGTTATTTGGGATGTGGGGCATCAAAGTTATCCACATAAAATATTGACTGGTAGGCGTGATCAAATGGCGACGCTCAGGCAATATGGTGGTATTTCAGGCTTTCCAAAGCGCAGTGAGAGTCCTTTTGACACATTTGGAACAGCACATTCCTCAACCAGTATTTCTGCGGCAACTGGCATGGCTCACGCCACGCGCTTAAGAAAAGAGGAGCGGGTTGCGATTGCGGTAATTGGGGATAGTGCAATGACTGGTGGAATGGCGTTTGAAGCCATGAATCATGCGGGCATTTGCCGAGATTTGCCACTTATTGTGATTTTGAATGACAACGATATGTCGATTTCCCCAGCTGTTGGCGCATTAAATCGTTATTTAGCCAGGTTAATTAGTAGTCCTTTATATGAAGCCACTAAAAATAGCGTTGGTAATGTGTTGTCTATTGTTCCCCCCTTGCGCGAATTCGCCAAACGTCTTGAGGGGCATGCCAAGGGGATGATTGTGCCGGGCACTATATTTGAAGAGTTCGGGTTTAATTATATTGGGCCCATCGATGGGCATGATTTAGATTCCTTAATACCCACTTTTCAAAATATTCAAAAATTAGCACTAGCAGGAGATGGTCCCCAGTTTATCCATGTCATTACTAAAAAGGGCAAGGGCTATCCATTGGCGGAAGCAGATCCCATTTTGTATCACGGACCGGGTAAGTTTGATAAAAAAATTGGGATAGTTCCAAGTAAAACCACAAGTAAAAAAACCTTTACCCAGATATTTGGCGAATGGATTTGTGATATGGCGCAAGTAGATTCTCGGCTCGTCGCTATAACACCAGCAATGCGTGAAGGCTCGGGGCTTGTTGAATTCGAAAAACGCTTTCCGAATCGGTATTTCGACGTAGGTATTGCTGAGCAGCATGCCGTCACATTTTCAGCAGGTTTAGCCTGCGAGGGTTACAAACCGGTTTTAGCAATTTATTCAACATTTTTGCAGCGTGGTTACGATCAATTAATTCATGATGTGGCCTTACAAGATTTGCCGGTAGTTTTTGCTTTAGATCGTGCAGGTCTAGTTGGAGCTGATGGGGCAACCCATGCCGGCACATTTGATTTAGCCTATTTACGCTGTATTCCGAATATGATTATCATGACGCCGAGTGATGAGAGCGAGTGTCGTCAATTATTAACGACAGCATTTATGCAGGAGCATCCATCGGCAGTCAGGTACCCGCGGGGCAGTGGTGTTGGAGCCACGGTTGATCCAAGTTTAACGAGTCTTCCAATCGGTAAAGGGGTAGTTCGTCGACAAGTTTCTACGACTGCTAAAAAACGTTTAGCTGTTTTAGCATTTGGAACATTACTCCAGCCATGTCTAGAGGTTGCAGAGCAATTAGACCTAACGGTGGTTGATATGCGATTTGTCAAACCAATTGATGAGGAGTTATTAAAAGCTTTGTCAGTAGATCACGTCGGCTTTATTACCATTGAAGAAGGTGCAATCCAAGGCGGTGCTGGTAGTGCGTGCGTAGAATTTTTTGCGAGTCAATATATCTTGTTGCCTGTATTACAACTAGGATTACCTGACACTTTTATTGATCAAGGTGACAGTCACTTATTGTTAGCCAATTGCGGCCTGAGTGCCGCAGGCATTGAACAGTCGATTCGGGATTATTTTAGTATTGAGTGATTTGAGTAGTTAGCGTCTCCAAGCAAATAATCAATTTGCTTGGAGAGTATTCGTTGAATAACTTCCTAGGCTTTTAAAATTCTAGTGGCTTTACACCAGCTAATTGAGCGCACTCATTCAGAGCTTTTAGAAGACCTGGAGGGATTGGTATGCCTTGGGTTAGGCGTTTTGATTTTGACCGAGCCGAGGATTCCCCAGGAACACGGATTTCTGTAACACCTGGCAGGGTTCTAGAGGCTTTTAATTCTTTGACCATTCTTTGTGTATCTGCGATGAGGTGCGCTGTTCCGCCTAAGAAATCCGGGTTAATTGCGACAACAGTTTGACCAGTATTAGTAACAGCCTGTGAATCAGCATTAAAGTCTACTAATTTAGAACCAACTGCAGCACCATTCATACATCCAGCAAGTAGGGCAATCATGAGGGATAAACCATAGCCTTTATAGTCGCCGATGGGGAGGAGCATACCTTCGTGTGATCGGTTGGGGTCCGTTAAAGGCTTGCCCTGTTTATCAATCATCCAACCGACAGGCATTTGCTCGCCCTGTTGGGCTTTCATTTTTACTTTGCCATAAGCGGCCACTGTTGTGGCCATGTCTAGGGTCACAGGTGGATTGCCAGGACCAGTTGGTACCGAAATAGCAATTGGATTAGTCGATAAGAGCATATCAATACCACCCCACGGAGCCATGTGGTTTGCACTTCCTACGGCTAGGTATAGGCCAACTAGGCCGGCTTCTGCAACCAGATTGGCATAAGTAGAAGCTGCTCCAGCATGATTGCTATAGGAGCATCCAACCCAACCAATACCAACTTTTTTAGCTTTTTCAATTGCCAGCATGGTTGCTTTGTGCATAACAAGGTGGCCAATCGCATTATCCCCATGAAGTAATGCAATAGCTGGTGCATCCTGTAATAATTTCATTTGTGGGTGTAGATTGATACCGTTTTCTGTGATGCGTTTGGCATACTGTTGTAAGCGAAAGATGCCGTGACCATCCGCTCCGACCAAATCTGAACGGACCATCATGTCCGCGGTCAGATCTGCATCTTCCTTAGGCATATTTAACCCATGGAAAACTTCTGAAATAAAGTTTTTTGCTTGTTCAGCGCTTAAATAATTTTGGTCCATTGCCGATCTCCCTGTAAATATTGTAATACTGCCGTTTCATTAAATTCAAACCCAAGGCCTGGTGTTTGATGCAAAATCAAGTCGCCATTTTCAAAACCCAGTTGCTTATTAATTAGGCGCCGAAAATTCAGCACTTGGTCATCCGTAAAATATTCTACAAAGCGCGCATTGGGAGTAGCCGCGACTAAGGGCGCATGTAAATCATGGAACCAGTGCGGACAAACTGTTACTCCTTTAGTTGCTGCGTAGGAGGCGATTTTGCGCCATTCTGTGATGCCGCCACATACCGCAGCGTCCGTTTGTAAAATTTCACAGGCTTCGGACTCAAGGAGTTCACGGTGCCGCCAACGTCCAGCTTCGATTTCCCCGGTAGCCACAGTAATGGATGTTCGGCTTGCTAGGCGGGCGTGTAAATCGATAGCATCGGGCGAAAATGGTTCTTCTATCCAGTAAGGGTTATATTGCTCGAACCGCTTGATATATTCCATGGCAGTTGGTAAATCATGCCAAGCGTTATTAGCATCCAAAGTTACGATGATATCGTCACCCACCGCGTCACGAACCGCTCGGAGTCGCTCTTCTTCTTCCCGGGGAGAAAGTCGACCAGTTTTCATTTTTACAGCCTTAAAACCTTTGGCTACGTAGGAAAGCATCTCTTTAGCAAGGTGTGAGGGGGTTTTCCCATCAAGGTAATAACCACCACTAGCGTAAGCTGGAACGCGATCATGAACTACGGCGCCAAGGTAGTGATGTAGCGGTAATTGAGCTGCGCGCGCATTCATATCCCAAATGGCATTATCCAAAATAGAGATTGCGCGCATGACTGAACCTGCTCGACCTTGCAATAGCGACTCAGCATACATTTCTTCCCACAGGCCTGCACTGCGATGACTTTCTTGACCAATCAGTTTTGGCGCTAGGAGTTGCTCGACGGCCACTTTAGTAATGGCTCCTGCGGCACTACCAACGTAGCAAAATCCGATACCCTGAACACCATCCACATTACTCACTTTAACTAGGCAGTAGTGTCTTTCATGGACCGTTCTAGTTGAAAAAGAAGTGACTTGATCGAGGGGGATACTAACGTGTGCAACTTCAATCGATTGAATTTTTGACATAATTTTTGTTAGTTAATTTTCATGATGAGGAGTACTTCTTAAATTCATTTTGAATGTATAGCGATTTTCGGGATGTTGTGTGACTGAAATTTCAAAGGGGTTACCATCTTTATCAAAGTATCGCCTCACAACCACTAGACTAGGAGCGCCAACCGCGACACCTAATAACTCAGCATGTTTTTTTGAAAAGCTCGAAGCATGAATTTCTACCTCAGCTTGAGCGATACTAATGCCAAAATGTTCTTCTATTTGAGCATAGACCATCGCATGCGAGTGCTCATTCAAATTGGTTAGTTTAGCAAACTGTTGCAACATATAAATATCAGTCCAAGCTAGGCGAAGGTTCGATTCTTCCTCTAAGCGAACTGCGCCAATATGATACCAAGCAGAGCCAATTGGTGCTTGCAAAATACGTTGTAAGGATTCATCGCATTCGATATATTCTTCGATATGATTTTGTCGATATGTGTTGCGGGGGTAATTGAGTATTTCCCCTAAAGAGTTAAAGCTTTGACTGAACCGGCGAGGTTGCGACTTAGAAATAACTTTGGTTGGAGCACCTTGTTGGCGATGGATATGTCCACTATCTTGGAGCGATTTGAGAGCGTGCCGAACTGTTTGCCGACTGACTCCGAGATCCTTACATAAATATTGTTCGGACGGCAGATTCTCACCTACCGCCCAAACGCCCGACTGAATTTTATGCAAAAGATTTTGAGTAATTTGTCGATAAAGAACGGGACGCTTCATCCTCAGTGATTAGCTTAAGCCAAACATTTTTTTACCTGCGACTGGTAGGCGGGCTTTGAGAATATCCCCTGACATAGATTCTGTAATATATAAATCCTTGCCATCAGGCCCACCAAAACATAGATTTGCCAGGTGGTGGTGATGTTTGTTTTCAGAGTAAACCAAATGGGTTGGTAGCATATTACTATCGAAGCGCCAAATACCAACGCCTAAATGACAAACAAGTAGACCATTCTCACTATCCATTTCAATCCCGTCTGGACCTGCTGCGCCACCTGAAAGTTGAATAGCTACCCCTGTCTTAGAGACTGAGCCATCTGCCATTAAGGGTAGTCGCCAGATTTGTTGAGAGCGAGTTACGGCCACATAGACATGTTTTTCAGTAGTGCTTAAGGTAATCCCATTTGGACTTGGAACATTTAAAGCTAGTCGATCTAATTGGCCGTTAGCGCGCAGGCGAAAAACTCTTCCAGTGGGATCTGCAATACCAGTTTGACCTTGGTCAGTGAAATATAAATCGCCATTGGAGGCGAAATGCAGATCATTCAAACCTTTAAAGGCTTCGCTATACATTGAGCCCAAAATGGTCTCAATTTTTCCTGTTTTAGTATCTAAGCTTAAGAGCCCCATTTTGTAATCACAGATAAATGCTCGACCATCTTTGTGAAACTTGAGGCCATTCGGCCAGCCATCATATTGCGTAATGAGTTCCCATTCGCCTTTAGTTGAGATTCGAAAAATTCGACCGTATGGGATGTCAACAAACCATAAATTACCTTCTCTATCGAAGGACGGGCCTTCTAAAAAACATTCGATTTCTGCGCCTTGGCGGTTGGGATCTGCCCAGGAAGTACGCTTGGGGTTACGAAACTTAGCTGGCATAGACATAAACGGCTCAGCTTTAATTAATTCAACTTGTTGAAATGGATTAAACATCAGTAATAGCTCCTAACTTGTTCGAACATGTTTAAAGAAACAACAGTAAAAGATTTTTTTACTATTTTGGTAATTAGGTTTTACCCTAAATTACAGTAATTCTAATACTTATTGGTATAAAATAACGAAGTACATTTTTTTTAAAACTTGTTATAACAAGTTTTTTGTGGGAGCGAACATGAAACAAGTAGTCGTGGTGGGGACTGGCATTATGGCAGTAGGCATCGCAGCGGGTTTTTTAGCAACGAACCACCAAGTGATTCTTCTAGGCAGAACTCAAAGTCGGGCAAAAGAGCAAGAGACAGAAATACTTGCCTTAACCAAAACGATGAATCCAGACTGGGAAGCCTCTGGGGCAAAGTTAGTAACGGGCGAAATAGCTAGTTGGGCAGATTGGTCCGAGGTAATTTGGGTGATTGAAACGATTAAAGAGGACATGCAGCTTAAGCAAGAGTTATTTGCATCTTTAGATCAGCGTGTCCCAGAACATATTCCGATTGGTAGCAATAGCTCAGGATTTCCCATTTCTAAAATATCGGCCGGCTTAAAAACGGCCCATCGCATGTTTAATGCGCATTACTTTATGCCGGCACATATTGTCCCTTTGGTAGAAGTGGTACTTGGTGAAAAATCGGATCCGGTGATGGGGGAGCAAGTTTGTCAGTTATATCGCCAGGCGAAGAAAAAACCAGTTCTGGTCCGCAAGGATATTCCCGGGTTTCTAGCTAATCGGATTCAGCACGCGCTGATGAGGGAGGCTTTATCGTTGGTACAAGACGGGATTGCTACGCCGGATGATATTGATACTGCGGTGCGCTATAGTTTTGGATTTCGTTATGCGGCAGTTGGCCCTATGACGCAGAAAGAAATTAGTGGTTGGGAGGGCATGGCTGGCGCTTCAGTTGAAATTTGGCCTTCTTTATATACCAATCCGAACCTACAGCCTTGTGTTGCTCAAATGATTGAACAGGGCAAGTATGGTATGAAATCGAAAGAGGGTTTTAGGAAGTGGAGTGATACCGAGATGGCGCAAATGCGGCACAAATATAATGTACGTTTAAAAGCAGCTTTTGATGTTTTACAAGTAGAGCCTGATGAGAATTAAATTGGCTCATTTTTTTAGTCGTTTTATTATTTTTTACATGGAGCAAATATGGCTGTAGATCAAGGAAGACAATATAAAGATATCTTATTTGAAGTGAAGGACCAAGTTGCTTGGATCACGATTAATCGGCCGCGAGTCTTGAATGCTTTTCGTGAGCAGACTTTAGATGAGATGATTGAAGCGGTCAAGTTGACTCGAGAAGATCCATCCATTGCCTGTATCGTTTTTAGAGGTGCTGGTGATCGGGCTTTCTCTGCTGGCGGGGATTTCTATGCTATGAAACGATTGACCTTTACAAATGGCTCCATGTGGAATGACCGTATGCTTGGTTTAGCAATGGCTATCCGTGGTGTACCAATTCCTGCGATTGCTATGGTCAATGGCTGGTGTGTAGGTGGTGGTCATGAGTTGGCTTTATGGTGCGACTTAGTGATCGGTTCGGAGAAGTCCATGTTTGGACAGACTGGCGCTAAAGTAGGAGCTTGTCCAACAGTTGGCGCAACGCAATATCTACCGAGAATTGTTGGTGAGCGAATAGCGCGCGAGATGATTTTCTTGGCGAAGCGTTTTGATGCTAAAGAAGCAGAAAGAATTGGTTTAATTAATAAATGCGTACCAGAAGAAAAACTCATGGAAGAGACTCTTGCTTGGTGTGAAAACATTAAGAGTAATAGTTCACAAACTATTCGGATGACAAAGAAGAGTTTGAATTTTGAATCGGATCAACTCTATGCATCATGGCAACATGGCATGGAATTATTAGCCTACGTATGGGGATCTGAAGAAAGTCTTGAGGGGATGAATGCCTTCTTAGAGGGACGCAAACCTGACTTCCAAAAATTCCGCCTCAAAAACAAAGCAGCATTAGAGGACTATATGGATGGCTTTCATAAAAATCTCAATGCTCCACCGGATATGCGTGATTAATAGTGATGTCATCAAATCAGGTAAATCAGATCCTGCAATCTTCGACTAGTGAAGGCGCTTTAACTGGGTTTAAAGTGCTTGATCTAAGTCGGGTATTGGCAGGGCCGTGGTGTGGGATGTTGTTGGGTGATATGGGTGCAGACGTAGTTAAAGTTGAGTCGCCCAAATCGGGTGACGATACGCGGGCTTGGGGCCCCCCTTTTTTAGAAGGTCAGTCAGCTTATTTTTTAGGATGCAACCGGAATAAAGAAGGCATTGCTATTGATTTTTCAAAGCCTGCGGGGAAGTCTTTACTGGCTCAACTCATACCGCACTTTGATGTAGTCATTGAAAATTACAAGAATGGCACATTAGAGAAGTGGGGTTTTGATCAAGACTGGTTTTTACAGCATGCACCGCAAGTAGTTCGCTGTTCAATTACTGGATATGGCACAGAAGGTCCTTTGTCTAACTTGCCTGGCTATGATTTTATTCTTCAGGCTGAATCTGGCCTCATGAGTATTTGTGGCCCTGAGGAGGATGTACCGAGCAAA
This sequence comes from Thermoflexus hugenholtzii JAD2, assembly GCA_943325205.2. GTDB lineage: Bacteria > Pseudomonadota > Gammaproteobacteria > Burkholderiales > Burkholderiaceae > Polynucleobacter. Next base: position 15,733 of record CALPOM020000036.1, read on the forward strand.
TATGGTGTGGCAGTAGTTGATTTGGCTACTGGCATGATGGCTGCGAATGCGATTCAAGGAGCTTTGTTAGCGAGGTACCGAACAGGCCGAGGCCAACATGTAGAAGTCGCTTTATTTGATACTTCTTTAGCACTTTTAGCAAATGTTGGTAGTAGTCATTTGGCAACCGGTAAAGAAGCTAGGCGTTTTGGGAACGGTCATCCAACCATCGTACCTTATACAACTTTCGACGCGGCTGATAAAATGATTGCGTTAGCAGTTGGTAATGATGGTCAATTTGCCAAGTTATCTGAAATTTTAGGTCATCCGGAGTGGCCGTTAGACGATCGGTTTAAAACAAATACTGCTCGTATTGAAAATCGTCGATTAGTCGACTCGATGGTCGGTGATGAATTAAAAAAGAAAAACTCACAAGAATTAATTTCCCAGTTACGTATGCACGGTATTCCGGTTGGTCCTGTTAATACGGTAAGTGAAGCTTTATCCACAGAGCACGCAAAAGCACGGAACATGGTTTTAGCTATTGCACATGAAACGATTGGGCATTTTCAGAGTTTAGGCACGCCACTCAAAATGCAGGATACACCAACGAGTATTCGTAGAGCACCTCCGAGGCTTGGCGAGCATACCCGAGTAGTCTTGGAGAGCTATTTAAAATTAGATCAGACGCAGATTGACGATTTATATACGAGCGGGGTAATTGGATAGAGCGCGCTTATCTGGAGATTAATGAGGAACTTGTACAAGAGTTCGATTTTCTACGGAGCGCACAATCGATTCAAAAATGGCAATGGTATTTGCCATTTGTTCAGGGCTAATCGGATAGGGAATCGCCTCGCGACCTACTGATATATTGCTATGGAACTGCGCAGGTATTGCTCTAGCAAAGGCATCTAACTCGGTTCTTAAAGAGTCGATTGGTGGGCATGTAAACCGGTCTATTTTTCCACCAGAATACCGCACAACAACATCATTTTCGCCAAGTGCTTCAATGGAGGCATTTTCCCCAAAAATATGTACTCGCCAAAAAAGAGGTGTTGCCCGAACCATTGCAAAATAGCCACTCACACCATTTTTAAACCGCAAAGTAACGGCAGTAGAATCACGGGGGTCAATTCCGGTGCGTTGACTACAAACCATTGCTGACAAATCTTGCGCCGGACCCATTAAATTAACGAAGGCTTCAATCATATGAATACCCGTCCCTGTAAGGCCGCCAGCAGGAGATTCGGTCGTTGATTCTCGCCAATCTGAAAAAAACTTTGTGGAGTGCTCGTTACTATAATGTCCCTCAATATGCAACACTTGGCCTAAGATACCGCTCTTAACTAGTTCGCGTAATTTGGACATAGAAGGCCAAAAGTGTTTATTTTGGCCAACCCCAAGAACTACTTGATTTTTTTGACAAGCGGCAATCGCTTCCTGAGCATCATTAAATGTCAGGGTAAGCGGTTTCTCGCAAAAGACGTGTTTACCGGCATTGGCGGCTGCAATAATTTGTTCTGCGTGCAAAGAATGGGGCGTTGCTAAAACAACTGCTTGGATCCTTGGATCTTGTAAAGCATCTAAAAAATTTTCAGATAATTGCATCCCATGTTGGGACGCGAACGATTGTGTTTCCTGGATTTCTTTAGTAATACCGAGGCTAAATTGTAATTCTTGACTTTGGTGTTGGATGGCTTTGGCAATATTTTTACCCCACCAACCCATGCCTACTAGGGCTGCATTAATCATAAATATCCTTTGTAAATATTAGTCGACTTTGCCGATAGCGCGAATGAGTTTGAGCATTCTGGCGCCATCTTCTTCAGCAAATTTTTTAAACTCTGGTGCGTCGCGATAATCAAAAATAATATGTTGCTTTTGGGCCCCAGAAGTAAATTGTGGTGTTTGAACAGCTTGTTTGACTGATTCTCGGAGCTTGTTAGTAATCGTACTTGGCGTACCTTTTGGAACATAAATACCTGCCCAAATATAGTATTCAGCGTCGTATCCGGCATCTTTATAGGTGGGGATATCTGGAAAACTTGGAATTCTTTTACCACTAGAAACAGCGAGGGGTCTGACTTTACCTGAGGC
>CALPOM020000037.1 GCA_943325205.2 Thermoflexus hugenholtzii JAD2
AGAATTAGGGTGTTCTTCTAGATCGACAGCAGTGTTCATGCCCTCTTGATCACTGACATGATAAGCATGTTCTTTGTTAAATTCAGCATGCTCAATGGCATGCGTAAGACCAACCCAGTGAGTCCCTAAAATGCTGATGATTAAAAAAACAATTCCCAGAAGTGCTCTCGCGGGTAATTTATTTTCTAAAAAAATTCGGTTAATCATCTGAGTATCATACATGAATCACATCTGGGTAAATCCTCTTCTGAGGGAGTTAATTTACCGTCCTCTTGTGATATGATTATTCAACTAGTTGATTTAAATCAATAAACAGAATAAATTTAAGAGTATTCTCTCGAGAAATTAGCGAGCTTTCTACATAAAATACAGATATAGGCCCTAAAAGCCTTTCTAAAAAGAGAATTGATGCAACTACTTTACTTTATATTTTTAATATTTGTACTCTTGACCGTTTTTGCTATCTTCATGGGCGCTCGAAGTATGGAGAAAAAAAGAAAGCAATTGATCCTAGATGAAATGAAGATTAGAGAAGAGTTAGCAAATAATCAATAAGCTAGATTACCAAGTAAAAAACAGCTCCCAAGAGCTCATAATTCCTGCTGGTATCTCGCTAACATCGCTTCTTGCGATTCAGCAATGTCCTGAGTATTTGTTTGATCTTTAAGCATATCCCCCATCGTTGGCAAGTGCTTACGGTCAATTTTGAAGTCATTAGCCCATAATTTAGAGCGCATGAGAGCCTTAGCACAGTGTAAAAATGCCTCTCGAACTTGAATAACTAAGACAACTTTAGGTGGTTTACGCAAATCTGCAAATTGCTCAAGAAAAGAAATATCTGTGCTCATGATTGCGCTGCCATTCACCCGTACAGTCTCATCGACTCCTGGAATCAGAAATAACATACCGACCTGTTGATTTTCAATGATATTTCGGTAGGAGTCCAAGCGATTATTACCCATGGCATCTGGCATGAGAAGCGTTTTCGGATCAAGCACTTTAACAAAGCCAGGTGCGCCGCCCCTTGGCGAAGAGTCCATTTCCATACGATTACTACTGGTGGACAATACTAAAAAAGGTGACAGCGTAATAAAACGATGGATGTGCTCATCTATATAATCCAACTGTTTTTGTATGGCTCGTAACTTCGCAAAACCACAGTGCTCTCTTAATTGCTCTTCAGAAGTAATTTCCATCAAAAAAACACTTTCTTGGATTCAGGTCGAGTCTATGTGTTTGTCTTTGTATTTTGTTAACCAACCTATGACTTAATCCCATTAAATACTATTTCAATTTTCTTAAGAAATATCCTCAACCCGATCTTTGGTGGCTTGGAGATATTTCACCCCCTTTGATCCATAACTCTCACAGTGCGGTTGATTAGCTTGTAAATGAAATACATCACCAGATAAGTAAGTACTTTTTTGCCCCATGGCAGTAATATTCACCTGCCCCTCTATCACCATAATTGCTGACTCATATTGATGCGAGTGAAAGTCTAAATAACCATTTGGTTGCTGCACAACTAACTCAGGTTCGGTATAGCCTTTATCAAGGACCGATTTGGTAAAAATTTCTTTTTTCATGGGTAAATTATACCTTTAAGAATACCTATTGAACGAATCAACGCCCCTTTTTGATTTATCTTTGAAAATGTAAATCAGATATTTATATAAATCCCTATTGAATCATCAGCTTTTTAGTTAATTATGCTTCATTCAAAAAAATCATTGCGCACCAGAATCTCCCTAAATAGTCCTTAAAATGCCAAAATAGCCTATAAATCAAGCCTATTCATACCATTATGGGCCCTTCAAAGAACTACCGCGACAGTTACCATTCTTGGTTGAATCAATTTTGGGAGCGCTCATTCGAGCTGGGTTTTCATTACCGAATTACCTGCGCGGATTACCCAAAAAATGACCTTATTAACACATGGATAGTAGTGTACTCAGCCATCTCATCAGCGATCTTAGGCCTCAGCTTTAATTCTAGGACGAGCTAGTTTTATAAACGCCGCCAAGATCGGCCACTTCCAGATAGCAACTCCTCCGACTCCTGCGGCCCTTCAGATCCTGCAGCGTAAGTAGCTATATATGCATCGTCCTTTTTCCAATAATCGAGTAAAGGTTGGACGATCTCCCAACCAGCAACCACACTGTCCGATCTCTGAAAGAGCGTTGCATCGCCAATCATACAGTCATAAACTAAAGTTTCATAACCAGTACTTGGGGCATTTTGAAAATAGTCTTTATAGTGAAAATCCATATGAACTTGACCAATTTCAAATTTAGGGCCTGGAACCTTCGCCCCAAATATTAAAACCGCACCTTCATCAGGTTGAAGCTTTAAAACTAAGATATTCGGTGATAAAGCATCAAGGTTTGTATTTTTAAAGATCGATAATGGTGGATTTTTGAACTGAATAGCAATTTCACTTTGCCGAACACTTAATCCCTTGCCAGTTCTTAAATAAATCGGCACACCCGCCCAACGCCAGTTATCAATCGTCAGCTTCATTGCAATATACGTTTCTGTCTTACTTGCTTCAGAAACTCCATCTTCTTCTCGATAACCCTTTAATGGCAGCTCATCGCGTTGTCCTGCAATATATTGTGCTCGCACACTCTCACGCTCTGGGTTAATCGGATGAACAGAATGTAGCACTTTAGTTTTTTCATTACGAACCGCATCTGCAGAAAATGATGCTGGTGGCTCCATAGTTGTTAATGCAAGTAATTGAAAGACGTGATTGGGTACCATATCACGCATCGCACCTGTGGACTCATAAAATGCTGCGCGTTTCTCTACACCGACTGTTTCAGCAACAGTAATTTGAATGTGATCGATGTGCTCGCGGTTCCATAAGGGTTCAAAAATCGCATTTGAAAACCGCAGCATCATAATGTTTTGGACTGTTTCTTTTCCTAAAAAATGATCCATCCGATAAATTTGTCGTTCATGTAATTGCTTACGCAACTCCAAATTGAGCACTTTAGAGGATTCGACATCGTGCCCAAAAGGTTTCTCTACAATAACTCTTCTCCAAGAATTTTCAGACTCCTTGAGTAGTTGTGCAGCTCCCAATTTTTCTACAATACTGCCAAAAAATCGAGCAGCAACTGCTAAATAAAAGACAACATTTTTCTGAATCTGATTGGTTTTTTGAATATCATGAATTTTTTCACTTAATTCTTGATAGAATTTCGAATCAGAAAAGTCGCCCTGTTGATAATGAATCACATTTAATAATTTCTCAAGATTGACAACATCTAGTTGCTGGGCATAATGCTTATCCGATGCAAAAGCACTGATTGCCAGACGAATATGTTCCCGATACATTTCACTCGTCATCTCCAATCGATCCACGGCGATTAAGGCAAACTTCTCTGGTAAAAGTCCTGATCGAATCAAGTTATAAATAGCTGGCAACAACAAGCGCTTGGTTAAATCCCCACCTGCTCCAAAAATAACCATACAACATGATGGCGCAGGGTCACCGTGCGCGATCGCTTCGTGTTCAATTTCGTGCAGCATGGGCTTATCCTTTATGTGATTCTTGATGACCACCAAATTGTTTACGCATTGCCGATAACAGTTTTTCAGCGAAAGTGTGGTCTTGTCTAGATCGAAAACGCGTATAGAGGGCTGCTGATAAGACGTCCGTAGGGACAGCCTCTTCAATCGCAGCCATAATAGTCCAGCGCCCTTCACCAGAGTCATCGACATAACCTGTAAACGCTTTTAATTCTGGATCTTCAGCTAGAGCAATTGCACTTAAGTCTAATAACCAAGATGAAACCACACTACCGCGACGCCAAAGCTCAGTAATATCCGCTAAATTTAAGTCATATCTTCTCTCAGCAGGAATAATCTCTTGCGAAACCCCCTTCAGAATATCTAACCCCTCAGCATAGGCTTGCATCAAACCATACTCAATGCCGTTGTGTACCATCTTTACAAAATGGCCAGACCCAGCAGGGCCGGTATATAAGTAACCCTGTTCAGCAGTCGATTGAGCTGGATCTCGGCCATGAGTCAACTCGATTGTTCCAATCCCTGGAGCTAGAGTTCTAAAGATTGGATCAAGGCGCGTGACCGCCTCTCGATCACCACCAATCATCATACAATAACCTCTTTCAAGACCCCATACGCCACCACTAGTCCCAACATCAATGTACGCAATGCCCTTAACTTGTAGAGTTTGTGCGCGTCGCACATCATCTTTGAAGTTAGTGTTTCCACCATCAATAATGACATCGCCATCCTCCAGATGGGTAGCAAGTTCAGTAATCGTATTTTCTGTAATCTCACCCGCAGGCAACATGACCCATACCGCCCGCGGCTTAGCCAACTGGTTAACTAAATTTTTTATGCTAGTAGCACTGTGTGCACCCTCTTTATGAATTTGTGCAACGGCTTGCGGGTCTGCATCGAACACCACACAATCATGCTGGTTTCGCATCAACCTTCGAACAATATTACCCCCCATCCTACCCAAACCAATCATTCCAAGTTGCATGCTGTCTCCCTTGATATTATTAAAATTCAATCACTTATACAATTTAGCATAAATAGTCCATAAAAGATTTCTCTATCAATAAATATCTATCATTGGGTCTTGGCGATTCCCAATGAGGATATTTCGGGTGTATTCTTTTAGAATTAACTACTAAATCGATTATTTATGCTAATTGAACATCAAGCCCTAGGAGCTCAAATACTTCGCCTAGACGATTTTTTTTATTTAAGCCCTATTCAGTTACCCAGTAATCATCCAAGACGTGGGGGAGTACCCGTTTTATTCCCACAATTTGCGGATAGGGGCCCTCTCAAAAAACATGGCTTTGTACGCAATTTAAATTGGCAACTAATTACAGATGCCCCATTGCTTGAATCCCATCAATTAACCTACAACTTACAAATTCAAGAAAAGGATATGCCCGAATGGCCCTATTGTGCAAATCTTGAATTATCACTAAACGCTACAGTTAATGAAGTAGAAATCAGCCTCATGATTTGTAATAACGGTCCAAATCCTTTCTCTTGGACAGGCGGATTACATCCTTATTTTTTCTTAAGCAATCTTTTAGACACCTCTATTAAAGGCTTACAGAATCAACCTGTTTCTAATCGTTTTGACCAAGATCAACGAATACATTCTGCAGAATTATTAACGCTTTCAAATAAGCCACTTGAGAGCTTATTTCATACATCAACCCCTCTACAAATAATCTCTCCCAAACAACACTTTGCCCTAAAGTCCGAGGGATTTACAGAGTGGATGATCTGGAACCCAGCAGAACAGGGTGCTGGCGATTTTCTCGATATGCCTTTGGCCGACTGGAAAAATTTTCTGTGTGTTGAGCCTGTGATAGCCAGCGAACCACTGCAATTACTACCACAAGCATCTTTTACAGGAAAACTTACTGTAACGAATTTGCTAAACTCCGCAAATCCTCAGCCTTAGACGCAATAACATCTCATTCGTATGAAAAAATTTTATACCGATACAATCCTAGATACTCCACAATTCAGTCTTGGGGAATGCCCAACTTGGATACAAGCCTGCAACACGCTATTTTGGATCGATATTACAGAAAAAAAATTACTCTCTTTTGAGCTATCTTCACAAATTTTTCACTGTGTGCAATTACCTCAGGAACCGGGTTGTATTGCCCCTATTGCAGATCACAGCTTATTAATTGCCATGCGAGATGGTATTTATAGTTTTAATATTGAAAAAAAAATATTAAAACAATTAATTAGCGCTCCATACGATGTGCATACTGAACGTTTCAACGATGGTAAGTGTGATGCCATGGGGCGATTATGGGTAGGTACAGTCTTTGAACCAAAAACATCAAATAACGCGGGCTTATATTGTTTTCAGAGTGGTCCAATGGGTTATCAGATGCAGTTAATGGCATCAGATAATATGACCGCAAATGGTCTTGCTTTTGACTCCAAAAACCAATTGATGTTCTGGTCTAACACGCCGGCGCATCAAATCGATCAATTTGACTTTAACCTTGATACAGGGCAAATTGCTAATCGCCGCCCTTTTAAAATATTTAATCCAATGAGGCCACCAAATATTTACGAAGGCAGGCCAGATGGTGCTTGTATTGATGAGGATAATTGCTACTGGGTCGCTATGTACGGAGGATCTAAGGTTATCCGGCTTTCTCCTAAAGCAGAAATCCTGACAGAAATCAATTTACCTTGCCAATTTCCAACTATGGTTTGCTTGGGCGACTCGGACTTTAAAACTCTCTTCATTACAACTGCATCAAAAGGTCTCAACGCAGAACAGCTCAAAGAAGCACCTTTATCGGGCCATGTATTTCAGATACCTGTGGATACCCCAGGATTAGCAATAAATGCCTTTAAAGCATAAGATACACTCCTCTTTCACTACTCTTCAATAGCGGGTATTTTTAAATGCCTCTTTCCATCAATATAGATCCAAAGAGTTTCCGCTGATTTTTTACTGATTTTTACTAGCACTTACCCGGGCTAGTCACAGTAAAAAATTCTATGACTTATATGCCCTCAGGGTAAATACGCATAGCGCAAACTTGTAAAGTCTTCGAGCAATCGTTATATTAAATATATCAACATAATGGGAGACCTATGATGCTTTCGCCTGAAGAGATTAAACGATTAATTCCAGCAGAAACCACTAAATTACGATCACCCATTCCAACCCAAGCCGTTTCGAGTGACGAATTTATTCCAGGACTACAAACCCCTAAACAACGGGAGTTTGAAGAACGCATTAAAAGAATGGGTGCCAGTCTAGCAAAAAAACAAGGGATTAGTCGACGTGCATTTTTTCAAAGTGCTGCTGGCATGGCCGCTGGCTTTATGTGTATGAATGAGACCTTTGGTCCCTTGTATCTCGTAAGCCAAGCAGAAGCCGCAACCCCCGAATTAGCCAATCAGCGGGCGAGTAGCTTAAAAGGTCAATTTATTATGGATATGCATACTCATTTTTTAAGAGATGATACCCGCCTAGAAAATTTTGTACGCTCACGTGAGGCTGTTGGTAAAGCAAATTGGAATCCCGGACTGGTTAATAAACCGCAATCATTAGAAGATTTGAAGTTTGCTAACTACTTCAAAGAAATGTTTATGGATAGTGATACCAAGGTAGCTCTTATTTCAGGCTCAGGCTCAGAAGATCCCCGCGACTGGTTTTTAACAAACGAAATGAAAGCGCAAGCTAAAAAAGATGTTAACCAAAAAGCAGGTAGTACGCGTATGTTTTCGCACGCCATATTTATGCCCGGTATGCCAGGATGGTTAGAAAAAGCGGAAGCAGACTATGCAGTCAATCAACCGGATTCTTTTAAAGGCTACACCGTTGGTGACAATACGAATAAGTCATTGGCAAAACACCCGTGGCATCTTGATGATGAAAAATTACTCTACCCTTTCTATGAAAAATTAGTTAAATGGAGTAAAACAAAACCAAGCCTTAAAAATGTTTGTGTACATAAAGGCCTATACCCCCCCTCAGTTACCAAAAACTTTCCTAACTTATTACAGTATGCTGATGTGCGCGACGTTGCAAAAGCGGCAAAAGATTGGCCAGAGCTCAATTTTATTATTTACCATTCGGGTTTTCGATATACCGGAGGCGCTTGGGATATTGGCTGGCAACAATTTGAAAAATCCGGCCGAATTGATTGGGTTACTAATTTAGCAGAGATACCTGCTAAATATGGCGTGAAAAATGTCTATGGCGATTTGGGTCAAATATTTGCTCAAAGTACTATAGCCGAACCACGGCTTTGCGCTGCAATGCTCGGCCAATTAATCCAAGGACTTGGAGCTGACCACGTGCTGTGGGGAACAGATGCTATTTGGACTGGCTCCCCCCAATGGCAAATTGAGGCCTTAAGACGTCTGGAAATCCCCGAAGAAATGCAGAAAAAATATGGCTTTAGCCCACTTGGTCCTGCTGATGGCATGGTGAAAAATGCCATCTTTGGAGATAACTCCGCAAAGCTCTATCATTTTAGCCAAAAACAACGTGCCGAACTAAAAAATGACTGGGTACACCATGCTAAATTAGCATATGAAGCCAGTGGTGAGGGTAGAACGAACCTGCGTTATGGATACCTACAAAAAAGCTCTAGCAGCTAATAAATAAGCTTTCATAACAAGACTTATTTATTCATTTTTGCGGGTAATACTGGCTTTTCTAGGTCTTCAGATTTAGGAATTGCGGTTAATTCAATCAGGGATTTATATTTCGTATTTAACATCATCGACTCGATCGAAACATTCACAAAACGATTATCTTTGGTAAACACAAGAGTACTTTTTTTAGCTTTAATGGTCGACAATACGGTCCAGCCAGCTTTAGGAAATTCATTCATTAAAAATGAGAACGAATCTTGTGAGTTCATTGGTGTTTTAATGATGAGCCGCCCCATCCAGTTCTTACCGGTTCCAAGTACGATCGTATTTTCTTCATCAATAAACGAGCTTGGGGGGATTGGAACCTCTCCAACCATGATAGTCTCAGTCTGTTCATCAGTCGTCTTTTGATCAACAGAATTAATCGCCACCGTACTGCATCCCGTGCAGATTACAAGAATAATTCCCATACAACTATTTTTAAGTGACCAAAAACTTTGCAAGTACTCTGACTTCATTTTAATAAGCATGGATTAGAATTCTTTACTAAAAAGATTGTTTGAAAAAAATTATCCTTTCTAGAATAACAGGTAATTAACCTAGCCAAGATTTAAAAATGCTCCCAAAAAGGGCATCCATCCAAATCGACTTATAATATTTATATGAAATGCTCAAAATGCCAAGGAAATACACTGGTACACGACACTAGAGATGTCTCATACTCGTATAAGGGTAAACACCAAACCGTTTATCAAGTAACCGGCCACTTTTGCACGCAGTGTGAAGAAATTCACCTAGATGAAGTTGAAAAGGCAAGAGTCAAGATTGAAGTGATACAGTTCAACCGGGCCGTGGATAAAGCTCTTTCAAAAACAGGCTTTTTTGGAAGATTCTTTAAGTAGATAAAACCAAAAATTACAACTGCAAGTGTTTAACTGAATCCAACTCGTCTTGGATCTTTTGCTCTTCAGCTCTCTTTTTTCTTAATATAGCTAAGCGATGCCTCTCTCCTAGTAATGAAGAAAAACAAGTAAGCAAAGTAAAGGTAATTAAATAAGAATAAAGAGTCATCGGTAAAAGTAACTATTGATGGAGTTGCTGAGATAATACTTAAGATAACAAATATGAAAAGTATTGTCAATTTTTCCGCACTATACCGCCCTAGGACAAAATCAATATTTACTCCATATATTTGCCCTAATCTTTATCCTATAAGTACGTGATTCATTTTGTTTCTATTAGCTAGCGTCGTAACCAATTCGGCCTAGAGACAATACGTGCATCAATTTCTTTGTTATTTGTGAGGAATATGTGGTTTCGAGGAATATTGCATGGCCATCTCAATCAGGTGAATTTTGCGCTGATGTAGCAAAACTCCTAAATTGATAGCCAAAACAATCACGAGTAAAAAGAAATAGATTTCCATGTATTTTGCCCAGTTTTTTAAAAAAACTTCATTAACAATGCGATAAGTACTTCTATACCCATCGAGATAATCAAGCCTACATAGTGTATAAAGCAAGATTCATGCCAGATAGAAATTTCAAGTCGATTTTGACCGAACTGATTAGCTCTGGGTATTTGCTGTTCTTATTGGCCCTGCTTATTGCCTCAGTTAATTCATGGGCAATTCATACGCCAGCACCTTGGCAGATTAACCTCACCAAAACCCATAAAGCCAGAGATTCAACTGTAGCCTTAGATAGCCAATTAGTAAATGGATGGCGCGCTCATCAGGTTAGGCAAAATAAGGGCTCTTTACTTCAATCGGATGAAAAACTCCATTGACGCATTACCTAAGCTATCACCCTACTCAAAAACCACCTTGATCTAATGAAGGGGTTACACCATAAAGTAATTAGGATCGGCCTGCTTGTAATGCAGCAATTCTCTCCTCAAGGGGAGGATGACTAGAAAATAAGGCCATTAACCCACTTGGACATGCAATACCTGCAGTGGCCACTGACTTCGGTAATTCCCCAGCCTGCATGGCTTGCAGTCTTTGTAAGGCATGCACCATGGGTTGCACATTTCCCATTAACATGGCACTTCCAGAGTCTGCGCGGAACTCTCTTTGACGGGAAAACCAAGCAACGATCATTGAAGCTAATATTCCAAAAATAATTTCACAGACAAAAGATGCAACATAAAAACCGACGCCAACTTCCTTCTCATTTTTCAAAATAACGCGATCAACAAAATAGCCAACTAGTCTAGAAAAGAAAACGACAAAGGTGTTAACAACACCTTGAATGAGCGTCAGAGTTACCATATCACCATTGGCAATATGCGCCACTTCATGGCCCAAGACAGCACTTAACTCATCTTTCGTCATGCCACGCAATAAACCCGTTGAAACGGCAACTAATGCACTATCTTTAAAGGCACCTGTCGCAAAAGCATTCGGGTCTCCCTCGTAGATGGCAACTTCTGGTCTGCCAATACCCGCCTTATCAGCATGCTGATAAACCGTATCAACTAGCCAACGCTGCTCTGGCCCCTCTGAGCCGTTAATAACGACGGCGCCAGTTGACCATTTAGCAACCATTTTGGAAATAAGCAAAGAAATAATCGCCCCAGAGAATCCAACAACCGCTGAAAAAACTAATAACCCACCAAGGTTTAGTCCCGATGCACTCATCCATTGGTTCAGGCCAAACAGTTGAACAATCACTGAAATAACTAGCATGACTGCTAAGTTAGTTAATAAAAAAAGAATAATTCTTTTCATAAATTCCTCTCAATCGGTAAAACTTTTTCGTTTTGATGTTACAGCTAAGCATAAACCAGATCAACTCACTAATTAGTTCGCCAGGTCATCCAGTCACAAATTAAAAAAATAGACCTTCGGCACTACTCATTGAACGCCTCTAAATTACTAGATACTACGCTCAATTTAGTTAAAGTAGATTGACTTTAAGCTTTAATTTTTACCAAAGAACCCACCTACTGATCTTGGCAGAAATAATTCTTGATAAAAGTCTAATCGATCACTGCCGTTAATAGGCTAGCCGCTAATCCGGCACCTATAAAGGGAATACCCCAACGTTCAAATAAGGATTTATATTCTCTTGGGACAACGACTACAGGCATGTCACCCTGACCAATTAGCTCGTCAGTAGAGGTTTTTTCAAACAGGTGAACTAAAGACCCATGTGCAGGTCTACACACGACTATTTGAGAACAGTCTAACGACTTTGCTATCTGACTTACATCCTGCGCGTGCACGCCATTTGGATGGCTTATCTGAAAAGGTATACCTTTTGACTCTAAATGACGACTAGACAAACCATAAGCAATAGAAGCTTGCTCCTTAAACCAAGTTAGCTTATTGTTTTGGCTTAAAAAACGGGTAATATAGCGTGAAACTCTGGGACGAACATAAATTAACTCAACTTGCATATTGGTATTTTTTAAAAACTCCTGAGATAAATACCTAAAAACTGCTGCCATATGAACTGAGCCATCGACTGGAATTAAAAATTTACTCATTATGTCCTCCCCAATTACGTTAAAGAAAAAACCTATGACATTGAATCAGACTTCATAAAACTTTTGCCAGTATCTTTATGAGGCGAAGCAAGTCCTTTATTTTTCAGATATCCAGCATACAAAACCATCGCTATGACAATGATGTAAATTCCGTAAATTAAAAATTCATTTGTTGGGAGGTATTCTTGGATTAGTGGTTCACTCATGACCATTTTGATTGCTGTCCAAGTTAATATTCCAGCACCAAAGTAAATTACTTGTGGATACTTATCTACTAACTTGAGAATTAGAGTTGATCCCCAAACAACGATTGGGATACTAATGACCAAGCCTAAAACGACTAACAGGTAACTACCTTGAGCAGCCCCTGCAACGGCTAAAACATTATCCAAGCCCATTACCGCGTCCGCAACGATAATCGTTTTCATCGCACCCCAAAAAGTCATTGACGCAGCGGAACCTGAGGATTCTTCGTCTTCCTCAGAATGTAAAAGGCGATAAGCAATCCATATAAGTAAAAGACCACCAACTAAAATTAAACCAGGAATTTTTAGTAAATAGACAACGATTAAAGTCATCACGCTACGAACACCAATGGCACCTACTGCTCCCCATATAATGGCACGCTTTTGCAAATCAGCAGGTAAATTTCTTGCTGCCATTGCAATAACAATCGCATTATCTCCAGCCAAAACTAAATCGATCACAATAATGGCTAAGAGAGCCGATAAAAACTCAAGCGATAATATTTCCAAAATAACTCCCAACGATGAATGAAATTGATACAACTGTACGGACATCAACGTTCCGACTTTACAGAATGAATATCACATTGAAAATAAGCGTATTATTGAACATTCTTCTGTTATTTACTGAACATGGATAATCAATTTAATTATCGACATCTTTATTACTTTTGGGTTGTAGCCAAAGAGGGGAGCATGTCAAAAGCTGCAGAGCGCCTCAATATGGCTGTTCAAACGATTAGTGCGCAAGTCCATATCTTAGAAAAGTCTCTAGGATTTCTGTTATTTAAACCCGCAGGTCGTGGCCTAGCACTTACAGATGCTGGCAATACAACATTAGATATCGCGAACCAAATATTTCTCTTAGGGGAAAAACTACCTGAACTGCTTCAAGATGCTGCTAGAAATCCTCGTCCGAAACTAACCATCGGCGTCTCGGACGGACTCCCCAAGTTAGTTACTCGAGAAATCTTACAAAAAGTCATCGCACAATCAATACATCTTGTCATTCATGAAGGAGAATTTGAAGACCTTTTAGCTGATCTCGCTTTACATCGACTTGATCTTATTTTGGCAGATCAACCCGCACCCATAAACAAAAATCTGAACCTCTATAGTGAACAACTTAATTTTTCTGAAATGGCTTGGTTTACTCCCGCAAAATGGCTCCCACAAGCCCGAAAAAAATTTCCAAAATGCTTGAATGATTTGCCAGTTCTCTTACCAACTAACCACTCCAAGGTTCGTCTAAATATTGATCAGTGGTTTAATAAACATGGCATTACCCCCCATATAGTCGGTGAATTTGAGGATAGCGCCCTATTGAAAACTTTTGGATCCGGCGGTCTAGGCGTTTTACCAGCGCCAGATTGTATTAAAAATGACTTAAAAAGTAACTATGGCCTTGTCAAGTTTGGGGACTGTGATGGTGTATTTGAATATTTTTATGCCATCCGAGCGGAAAAGAAAATTGTTAACCCACTTATTCTGTCTATCTTACAGAATACTGTTCAATAAATCCTCAGAAAAATTTCTATCAGTGCCATGACTTGTAAATCTTAAATGCTAGAAAGGGGTTAATCCCCCATCTGTATTTTTTATTTTACTGCGCTCATCCCTGTTCTACTAAGATTCATCAAGCTCATTCATGCTCATGAACCAGCTTGATTTTGCGCCATTAAACCCAGTCAAATCCGATATTCCCCCAATGCATATCCTATACAATTCGTACAATCAGATCAGGTAGCCCAACCACCTGACCTTTAAGTACATCACCTTGTTTGACAGCAGCAACCCCAGCTGGCGTGCCGGAAAAAATTAAATCGCCCGGCTCAAGTAAAAACAAAGTGGATAAATAGGCAATTGTGTCAGGCACGTTCCAAATCAGTTGATTTAAATCACCCTCTTGACGCAATTCATCGTTCACAAAAAGCTTGATAGTACCCTGACTTGGATGCCCACATTGACTTACAGGCACCAAAGATGAGCATGGTGCAGATTGATCAAAGGCTTTACCAGTATCCCAAGGGCGGCCCATTTTCTTTGCCTCACCCTGTAAATCTCGACGCGTCATATCTAAGCCAACTCCGTAACCCCAGACGTGCTCAAGAGCTTTCTCAGACGAAATATTTGATCCACCCTGGCCAATCGCAACAACCATTTCAATTTCATGGTGCATATCGTTGGTTAAAGAAGGATAGGCCATATCTTTTCCATCAACAACAATTGTTGTTGCAGGCTTCATAAAAAAGAATGGTGGTTCACGGTCAGGATCATGACCCATTTCACGAGCATGATCAGCATAATTGCGACCAACACAAAAAATCCGATTAACCGCAAAACGACGCGTATCTCCTGCAATAGGAATTGAATTAACTTTAGGGGGAGGGATTACATACTCAAGACTCATCATGTTCCTTTATCTAATATAGCCTATTGTTTTCATTAAAGACCAATCATTCTCATGAATGACTTACTAATGAACATGCAATACTATATCAAAGAATCCTTGCAACTTCTCCTATTGCTCAATTATTCAGGAATATTAAAACCATACAAAAACCACAGGAGTGCTGCATGGATCAATTTCAATCTTACGATTGATTCCTATCTCATTTTTTTATATTTGGGAAAAACAACTGCTCATTTCCCACTTTAAAGGAAGCTATCGTGTCCTGCCCTTCCTTGGAAATCAACCAATCTATAAAAATCTGTCCCTCTACCTTTTTAATCTGTGGAAACTTAGAAGAGCTTACCAACATCACACCATATTGATTAAAGAGTTTTGGATCACCTTGAACCAAAATAGCTAGATCTCCACGGTTCTTAAAAGTCAACCAAGTCGCTCTATCAGACAGGATATATCCGTTCATTGCTGAGGCAGTATTCAAAGCAGGGCCCATCCCAGAACCAGTTTCTTTATACCAAGGCAATTGGGTAGAAACAGAAACATTTAATTCTTTCCAAAAACGCAATTCTGCCGCGTGCGTTCCACTCTTGTCACCTCGTGAAACAAATAATACTTTAGTATCTGAAACTTTTCGAAAGGCATTCAAAACATCTTTTCCACCCGCAATTTTTGCTTGATCAATTTTAGGACCAATCAGAACAAAATCGTTGTACATGACCTCAATTCGTTGCTCCGAAAATCCATCAGTGACGAATTTTTCTTCAGCTAACTTATCATGCACAAAAACCACATCAGCATCACCTCGGCGACCAATGTCTAATGCTTGGCCCGTACCTACGGCTACCACTTTAACCTGAATCCCAGTTTTCTTTTCAAAGACTGGCAATATATAGCCAAAGAAGCCAGACTGTTCGGTGGATGTGGTGGAGGATAAAACAATAGATCTTTGTGCGTAAACCTGATTCAAAGACCAAGAAGATAACAGGCAAATGAGAAATAATTGACTAAGTCGATTCATTGTATTTGTGTTTATTGTAAAAGTACTATCATGCATATGTGCTTAAATATAATCAATATGTAATAATTTTCATATGAAACTTCTCATTCATCCCATCCTTCTTCTGCAATCAACAGATCGAATTTCGCGTGATTTTAATTTAACCCATATCGGCGATATCCTTAAAAGAGTTGATGAGGGTCGTACTTTGACTTATGCGGCAAATGATCTCAACATCTCTTACAGAACGTTATGGAATGAATTAAAAGAGGCCGAAAAAAAACTAAACTGCAACCTTTTAGATCGGATTAGAGGGCACGGCTCAAAGGTTACAGCTAATGGACATTTACTGATCAACTCACTAGAAAAACTTGCCCAACTAAGTACTGAGATGCAAGGGCTTGCTGATAATATTAGTAACCAATTAACTATTCATACAAAAATAGCCTCTAAACAGTTTATTTTTTGTTGTAGTAGTGATCCACTAATTGAGCAAATTTGTCCCCAATTTGTTGAAGTTGAATTACAAACAATGGGATCAGGCAATGCCCTTATGCACCTGATTGAAGGTAAAGCGCAAATAGCAGGGTTTCATATTTCTGATCGACAAGAAATGAATGGCGTAGGTGAACATATTAAACGGCATGGTCTAGCGATAATGCCCTTAATGCAGCGTGTTCAAGGCTTAATTCTAGTGAAAGGTAACCCCTTAAGAATTAAAACAGTTCGGGATCTGTCTAGACCAGAGGTTCGTTTTATTAACCGCCAAAAAGGTGCTGGGACTCGTTTACTATTAGATAGATTACTCACTAAGGAGGGACTTAAGGCTAAACAAATTCGAGGATATGATCAGGAGGAATTTACGCATAATGCAATTGCAACTAGTATATTAGCAGGCCAAACAGATGCAGGAATTGGGTTGCAATATGTTGCAAAAAAATTCAGTTTAGATTTTATTCCTCTCAAAATTGAAACTTTTTATTTAGCCATGAAGTCCGAATTAATCGAACATGAAAAAATTTTAGCCCTTATAAAAAACATACGCGACTTATCTAAGAAAACACTTGGATATAAAATTTATAGATAAATCAATGCATTTTTTATCCTTAAATTTACTGAATAACTGTGGGTGGCTATCTGAAAACATATCTATTGGCCAAACTTAGATGTCGATTTATCTATTGACTCCATTAGAGACCCTTCAGCCTTTACTCTACATTACAAAGCAAAAGGATAGCTCCTGGCCTGCCCAGCACGATTCGAACGTGCGACCTTGGGCTTCTTAGACCGTAAATCTAAACTCTATTCGTGAATAACTATCGAGTCGACAGTTAATTCTACGAAACGACTTTGTAAAAAAGCATCTGATATTAACTGTAGATTTGTTTTAATCAAGACTTCAAGTGCGAGGTTGCTAATATTTCCCGTTGAAATGAGTAACAAAGATGGCTCTCCGTTGATCAAGTAAGCCTGCACAAAGTCATCGTCTTTACTAATAACGATTCGACCCTGGGAAACTGCAACTTCAGTTAACTCCATGTCTGATTTGAGATTTTTATTTGGCAAATCTAAAGTATGAAGCGCATCATGCCCTGCTTCATTCAACCAAGTAACAAACTTCCTTGGTAATTGGGCATCAACAATAAACTTCATGCAGCGATGCGTTCGACTCTTTTAATATGAGTTAAGCGAGCAGCATAGGCCAAGGCAGCCAAAATATCTTCACGCTGAAGATCCTCATAGTCGCCTAAAATATCTTCAATAGTCATGCCACTTGCTAACCATTCGAGAATGCCTTCAACAGGATATCTCATGCCTCGAATACAAGGCTTTCCATGACAAACTGCAGGATCAATTGTGATTAAACTTGCCATTGCATTTCCTAGATGATTTATAAGTCTATGCTATTGATTTTAAAACCATTCAATTGACAATTGTAGGTTTATGGTTTTTGAAATCCTAATTTGGCCTGCCCAGCACGATTCGAACGTGCGACCTACGGCTTAGAAGGCCGTTGCTCTATCCATCTGAGCTATGGGCAGTAAAGTAATTATAAGCGCTTGTTTCTAATCAGTCATTACCAACAAATGGCCTCGAATAATTAGGCTAC
>CALPOM020000038.1 GCA_943325205.2 Thermoflexus hugenholtzii JAD2
CTAAAGGAGTTCGCGTACCGACTGGTTTTGCCACAACAGCGCTGGCCTTTCGGGAGTTTTTAGACCATCACCAGTTAACCCAAAAAATTGCCGAGCGGCTAGAACTTTTAAACGTCGATGATGTAAAGGCCCTAGCTTTGGCTGGACAGGAGATTCGTCATTGGATTACTCAAGTACCATTTCAGCCCCAATTAGAGGCTCAGATACGGCAGTCTTTTGCTCTGCTAGATAGTCAAGGCAATGGCTCTTACGCTGTGCGGTCGTCGGCAACTGCAGAGGACCTGCCAGATGCATCTTTCGCTGGTCAGCAAGAAAGCTATCTCAATGTCGTTGGTATTGATGATATTTTGTTACGCATCAAGGAGGTTTTTGCCTCTTTATACAATGACCGCGCTATTTCTTATCGAGTTCATAAGGGTTTTATTCATGCCGATGTAGCATTGTCTGCAGGAATTCAACGCATGGTGAGATCTGATTTAGCTGCATCTGGGGTCATGTTTACCTTGGATACTGAATCTGGCTTTAAAGAAGCGGTCTTTATTACATCTAGTTACGGTTTAGGCGAGACCGTTGTTCAAGGGGCGGTCAATCCGGATGAGTTTTATGTTTTTAAGCATGCCTTACGAACTGGTAAATATCCGATTATTCGCCGTAATTTAGGTTCAAAATTAATCCAAATGACTTTTACGCAACCCGGTGAAACTGGACGAGTAAAGACGATTGATGTGCCTCTGGAGGCTCGGAACCGTTATTCACTGAATGATGCAGATATTATTGAATTATCGCAATATGCATTAATCATCGAGGAACATTATGGTCGCCCAATGGATATTGAGTGGGGTAAAGACGGTCTTGACCAAAAGATTTATATCTTGCAAGCCAGGCCAGAAACTGTCAAAAGTCAGCAATCGGCACAGTTGGATTTGCAATATAAATTAAAAGGGCAGTCAAAATTATTAACCCATGGGCGTGCCATTGGCCAAAAAATTGGCGCAGGGCCAGTTCGAATCATTCGAGATGTTTCGGAAATGGATCGAGTTCAAGTGGGTGATGTTTTAGTTGCTGATATGACCGATCCAAATTGGGAACCGGTCATGAAACGAGCAGCCGCAATCATTACCAACCGAGGTGGGCGTACCTGTCACGCGGCAATTATTGCAAGAGAGCTTGGTGTGCCTGCAGTAGTTGGTTGTGGAGATGCGACGGAGGTTTTAAAAGATGGCATGATGGTGACGGTTTCCTGCGCTGAGGGTGATGAAGGCAATGTTTATGACGGCCTTGTTGAGATGGAGGTGAGTGAGGTTCATCATGGGGTGTTACCTGAGATTCCCTTAAAAATTATGATGAATATCGGTAATCCGCAGTTGGCATTTAACTTTTGCCAATTACCGAATGAGGGTGTGGGTTTGGCAAGGTTAGAGTTCATTATTAACAACAATATTGGTATTCATCCAAGCGCGATTTTGAATTATCCTAATATTGATGCTGATTTAAAGGTGGCAGTAGAGAGTGTTGCTCGCGGGCATTCAAGTCCATATGCCTTTTATGTTGACAAACTGTCTGAAGGTATTGCTACCATAGCCGCCGCCTTTTATCCGAAGCCTGTCATTGTGCGATTATCAGATTTCAAATCCAATGAATATAAAAAATTGATTGGTGGCTCTCGGTATGAGCCAGATGAGGAAAATCCCATGTTAGGCTTTCGAGGCGCCTCACGTTATATTTCAGCAGACTTTGCCAAGGCATTTGAAATGGAGTGTGTGGCGATTAAACGAGTACGTAATGAGATGGGTTTAAACAATGTCGAATTAATGATTCCTTTTGTTCGAACCATTCAGCAAGCCGCTAAAGTGATTGATTTATTGGCGAACAATGATTTAAAGAGGGGTCATAATGGCTTAAAAATTATTATGATGTGCGAAATTCCTTCGAACGCTATTCTCGCTGAGGAGTTTTTAGAATATTTTGATGGATTCTCGATTGGATCGAATGATTTAACTCAATTAACCTTAGGTCTTGATCGTGATTCTGGAATGGAGTTATTAGCATTGGATTTTGACGAGCGAGATCCCGCTGTCTTAAATCTGATTGAAAAAGCCATTCGGGCATGTCAAGCAAAGGGAAAATATGTTGGGATTTGTGGCCAAGGCCCCTCAGACCATCCTGACTTTGCAAAATGGTTATTAGATAAAGGCATTGCCTCGATGTCCCTTAACCCGGACACGGTAATTAGTACTTGGGAAGCCTTATCTAAATAAGCATCGATATGTTGCATAAAGCCTAAGGAGTTTCGATTGCTTAGGCTTTAGTCAACCTTACACAAAACGGGGGGAATAGCCCCGATATAGTGCAATCAAGTACTATATTTCCCTCGGCTGATTTGCGCTTTTTCACGGACCCAATCGCGATCTTTTTCAGTTTGGCGCTTATCAAATTGTTTTTTCCCCTTGGCCAGTCCAATTTCGCATTTGACTCTGCCGCGTGAATAATGCAGGTTCAGAGGGACGATGGTGTAGCCACGTTGCTCTGTTTTACCAATGAGCTTATGTATTTCTTCGCTATGAAGAAGGAGTTTTCTGGTTCGGACCGGATCGGGGTGAATATGGGTTGAGGCCTCTGGCAGAGGGCTAATGTGGCAGCCGATTAAATATAGCTCTGCTTGGCGCACCACAACATAGGCTTCTTTGATATTACCTCGCCCAGATCGGATGGCTTTAACTTCCCAACCCTCTAAAACAAGACCGGCTTCCCAGCGATCCTCAATAAAGTAATCGAAAAAAGCTTTTTTATTTTCAACAATACTCATGAAAGGATTATAGGGTGATTAGTAGACCACACTGCAAAAACGTAATTTTGAAAATCTGGTCAATTCATTGATAAAATATGTCAATTGGGAGGATTATGGCAAATATACAAAAAACTCTATTGATTAGCCATTCTGCTTTACGCATGTACGACTTAGTTACTGATATTGAAAAGTATCCTGAATTTCTTCCTTGGTGTGGTGGTGTAGAAATTTTTCAGTCAACTCCAGAACTCATGGAAGCTAAAATCTCGATTAACTTTAAGGGAGTTAAGCAATTTTTCCATACAAAAAATCATCAAAAATCCCCTCACACAATTGACATGACTTTTGTTGATGGCCCATTTAAAAACTTTGAAGGGCATTGGATTTTTACAGAATTACGAGTAGATGCTTGCAAAATTGAATTCCAATTAAAGTACGAATTTTCCAATTTTTTACTTGATAAAATTATTGGGCCGGTATTTAGTATGATTGCCAATACTTTTGTAAATAGTTTTGTGCAAAGAGCGAATGATCTCTATGGTGAGAGAGATGAGTAAAGTAGTTTCTAACTCGTTGGCGACGATCGAAGTTGAGCTTTGTGATGCGCGAGTCTCACCACCTCTGATCACTAATCACCAAATTAAGTTGACCTCTAACAAGTCAGAAATCACTTTATTGGAAGCCTTAGAGCAAATTGGACTAGTCACCAGTTTGAATGATCCTATTTTTTTGAAAAAAGGGAGTGTTGGAGTATTTGGTGTTCCCCTGACCCATGATGCAACTGTTTATGCGGGTGATCGTATCGAATTGTATCGGCCTATCCTCATTGACCCTAAAACCATTCGAAGAAAAAAAGCCAACCAGAATAAAGATGCCGTTTTACAAGAAAAAGCCAAAAAAAGGGCTATTAATCGTGTTATTCGATAATCAGGAGTCTCTTTTTAAACCCTTTATAATTGTATTTTGTGTGGAGAGGTTTTATGCGTCTTATTAAAAAAGCACTTACTTTTGACGATGTCCTTTTAGTTCCGGCATACTCCGCTGTTTTACCGAGAGATACCCAGCTTGGAACTAGGCTTACTCGAAGTATTTCTCTTAATATTCCGTTAGTTTCTGCAGCAATGGACACAGTCACAGAGGGGCGGTTGGCTATTGCGATGGCAACTGAGGGTGGGATAGGTATTGTTCATAAAAATCTTAAGCCAATCGAGCAAGCACGTGAAGTTTCAAAAGTAAAGCGCTATGAATCGGGCGTCTTAAGAGATCCAATTACTATCCCTCCCAATATGACTGTCGGTGAGGTGATGGCTTTATCCAAAGAACATGGATTTTCAGGTTTTCCTGTTCTAGAAGGCAAACAAGTAGTTGGAATTATTACCAATCGCGATCTGCGCTTCGAAGAGGATTTGGGGGCTTCTGTCAGAAGTAAGATGACTCCTAAAGAGCGCTTAATAACTGTTCGAGAGGGCTCTACTTTAGATGAGGCAAAACGTCTCATGAATAAACATCGGCTAGAGCGTGTATTGGTTGTTAACGATGCCTTTGAATTAAGAGGATTAGTAACCGTTAAGGACATTTTAAAAGCAACAGAGCACCCCAATGCGTCAAAAGACTCGATGGGTCGTTTGATCGTTGGTGCAGCAATTGGCGTAGGCCCAGAAAATGACGAGCGTGCGGAGTTATTAGTAAAAGCTGGGGTCGATATTATCGTTGTTGACACTGCCCATGGGCATAGTCAAGGAGTCCTTGATCGGGTCAAATGGGTCAAGCAAAATTTTCCAGACGTGCAAGTCATCGGTGGCAATATTGCTACAGCCGAAGCCGCAAAAGCTTTAGTGGCTCATGGGGCGGATGGTGTGAAGGTCGGGATTGGGCCTGGCTCGATTTGTACTACAAGGATTGTTGCTGGGGTAGGCGTGCCTCAAATAACCGCCATTGAGAATGTTGCCAAAGCACTGCAAGGAACAGACGTCACTTTAATTGCTGATGGGGGCATACGATATTCAGGTGATATTTCAAAAGCTTTAGCGGCTGGTGCTAATACTGTCATGATGGGTAGTATCTTTGCTGGAACTGAAGAAGCCCCTGGTGAAGTTTTCTTATTCCAAGGAAGGTCATTTAAAAGTTATCGAGGGATGGGATCTATTGGTGCGATGAAAGATGGCGCAGCAGATCGTTATTTTCAAGAGGATAACAGTGCGAATGTTGATAAATTGGTTCCTGAAGGGATTGAGGCGCAAGTGCCCTATAAAGGCAGTGTATTGGCCATAGTGCATCAGTTAATTGGCGGTATACGCGCATCGATGGGGTATTGTGGATGTCGTACCATCGACGAATTGCATACGAAGGCAGAGTTTGTTGAAATTACGTCGGCGGGTATTCGTGAATCACACGTCCATGATGTGATGATCACTAAAGAAGCGCCTAATTACCATATTGATTAATCGTATTTAAAAAAATTTATTGTGCACGATAAGATACTGATTCTGGATTTTGGCTCGCAAGTCACACAACTCATCGCTAGAAGAGTGAGAGATTCAAAAGTTCTTGCAGAAATTTTTCCGTTTGATATTGATTCGGAACGGCTAAAAAAAATAGTTCAAACGGAGCAGGTTCGTGGAATTATCTTATCAGGAGGCCCAAATTCTGTAACAGAGGGTGATACGCCAAGGGCTCCAGAAATAGTTTTTAACTTAGGCGTCCCCTTGCTGGGTATTTGCTATGGCATGCAGACTATGGCTGAGCAGTTAGGTGGTGCAGTTCAAACAGCCCATGCCCTTGGTAAGTCTAGAGAGTTCGGTTATGCTGAAGTTCGAGCTCGAGGCCATACTAAATTGCTCGATCAAATTCAAGATTTCACTACGAATGATGGTCATGGGATCCTCAAAGTTTGGATGAGTCATGGTGATTCTGTAACAAGAATGCCCAGTGGCTTTAAATTGATGGCATCGACTGATTCCTGTCCGGTAGCAGGTATGGCTGATGAAGCGAGAAATTTTTATGCTGTGCAGTTCCATCCAGAAGTAACACATACCCTTCAGGGTGTTGCGATATTGGAGCGCTTCGTGCAGCAAATCTGTGCTTGTAAGCCTGACTGGCAAATGGGTGATTATATTACTGAAGCCATTGCATCTATTCGTCAACAAGTCGGAACTGATGAGGTGATTTTGGGTTTATCCGGTGGCGTAGATAGCTCTGTTGCTGCAGCTTTAATTCACCGAGCTATTGGAGACCAACTCACTTGTGTTTTTGTCGATCACGGCTTATTACGTCTGAATGAAGCAGAAATGGTTTTAGATATGTTTTCGCGCAACCTTGGCGTAAAAGTAATTCATGTAGATACATCTAAGCAATTTTTTAATCAGTTGCATGGTGTTGCTGATCCTGAGAAAAAAAGAAAGATTATCGGTAAAGAGTTTATTGAAGTCTTTCAAAATGAATCAGCAAAAATTGCTAATGCAAAATGGTTAGCACAGGGTACGATCTATCCTGATGTTATCGAATCTGCTGGGCAGGGAAAAAAAGGCGCTCATACGATTAAAAGCCATCACAATGTTGGTGGTTTACCCGATGACATGAATCTTCTTTTACTAGAACCTTTACGTGAATTATTCAAAGATGAAGTCCGTAAATTAGGTATCGAATTAGGATTACCTCCTGAAATGGTACATCGTCATCCATTTCCAGGTCCAGGACTTGCTGTCAGGATATTAGGTGAAGTAAAGGTAGAATTTGCTGAAATTTTAAAAAGGGCTGATGCAATATTTATTGAAGAATTACATAAATGGATTGAACCAGTTTCGAAAAAAAGCTGGTATGACTTAACTAGCCAGGCATTTGCAGTTTTTCTACCGGTTAAATCTGTAGGGGTGATGGGCGATGGCAGAACCTACGAATATGTTGTTGCACTTCGAGCAGTCCAAACCTTAGATTTTATGACGGCTCAATGGGCCCATTTGCCACACGATCTTTTAGGACATGTCTCCAATAGAATTATTAATGAAGTACAAGGAATTAATCGTGTCGTTTATGATATTTCGGGTAAGCCACCAGCTACTATTGAGTGGGAATGACGGGAATTTTTAAGTAGCTGATTGGTAGGGACTTTTATTTTTTAAGTGTCAATCCAAGAAATCACTAAGCTATTGATTTTATTGATTTTGAGATTTTTAAGTTACACATAAACTTACACATTCGAGACACTACTCGAAATCATAGTTACACAATGGATGGGCGTAATGTACAAAGACGGAAGTGCTGGAATTAAAACGCCTAAAGAGGATATGAATATCATCCAAAGTTGCATGAAGCCTGCTGTACAAATATCCAAAGAGTTAAAAAAATGAATGCTAAAATTATTAATGGTAATGAAGTTACGACCGGAACAGCAAATATTTATGCAGATCTTGGACTAGAGGACGCTGAAAAACTAAAGATCAAAACAGTACTAGTTATCAAAATTATGAAAGCAATGCGAAGTCAAGAACTCACTCAGCAAGAAGCCGCAAAACGCATGGTTATTAGTTAATCAAAGGTTTCAAAGATGATGCGTATCGTACTCTTGATTTGAAATTTCATGTGCATCCATACTCGCCATATCACTGCCAAAATATAGCTTGTTCTCGTTCATTTTTTAGGTGACACTTCTCTATTTTAAAATTCAAATCCTATTTTTTTTCGAATCACCACGGAATCTTTTCCAGTTAAAGAGTTAGAGAAGAGTTGTGCAAGATCTTTTTGCTGCGAATTTGAGCATATACCCAAGGTATAGTCAGTTGCTAGTTCAAACTCTAGAGGTAAATTCCCCACTAGTTCAGTTCCTGCCGTAATATTAATTTCAGTCACTTGGGTGCTACCAATTAATTGGTCTTCATTGCAAGCAGCCATTGCAGCCATAGCAACTGCCCCATTTGGGTAAGTACGAAAACGATCAGCAATTTCTTGATCAAGGCCAAGGGATTTGAGAACATGCATCACATGGATTCCGGCGGTCGCTTTTTCTGGATCTGGGAAATAAATGCCTTTGGCATTTCGAAATGCTGCCAATAACTCAGCCCTTGTTTTAATGGGTGGTTTAGGAGTCCCTGCTTTAACTGCAACTCCTGTCTTGACTATGCCCAAAGAAATATCTGAATTCTTAATAACGTGACCAGACTCGATTAATTGCAGGATTTGAGATTTTGTCAAAATAATTAGATCACAGTAAGATCCTTGCAATAACTGCTCTCGCATCGCACCAACCGCATTAAAGGTGGCATGAATGGCGCACTGATGCAATTCTTCGAAATCTTTTTGTAATCCCTTAACAACGCCAGCAGCTGCACCACCACTTAATATAACTAATTCCATAACGATCCTTTATTATTCGGGTTTAATGCCTGCTGACTTAACAATCGCAGCCCATTTGCTGATATCGGCTTCAAGGTATTGATTAAATTCTGGGACGGTCATGGATAAGGGCAGAGCGCCTTGCTTAGCCCAAAGATCCTTGACATCTTGACGCGCGATAACTTTTCGAATGGCATTATTTAGTTGAGTGACGATTTCAGAAGGGGTGCCTTTGGGAGCCATTATTCCAAGCCAAATCGTTGCCTCAAATTTAGGAACTCCAGCTTCACCAACAGTAGGGGTGCTAGTCATAATCGCAGAGCGATTTTTACCAGTCGTAGCAATCGCTTTGACCTTGTTTTCCTTAACGAACTCATTCATCGTGGTAATTGCATCAAACATCATGTCAACTTGACCGCCAATGATATCCGTCCTAGCTCCGGAGCTCCCTTTATAAGGAATGTGGGTGATATTAACCCCTGCCATGGAATTAAAAAGTTCTCCAGCCATGTGGTAAGGGGTTCCTGTCCCTGAGGATGCAAAATTTAACTTTCCAGGTTTGGATTTGGCAAGTTGAATCAGCTCTGCCAGCGTTTTGACTGGAACAGAGGGATTGACAACTAGGACGAGATCTGAAAAGTTGATTGGAGCCACACCGACAAAATCCCTCATCAAATTAAAGGGTTTGTTGGGTACAAGTGATTCATTGACAGTTTGCGTATTAGACATCATTAAGAGTGAGTAACCATCTGCTGGTGATTTTGCTGCAAAGTCAGTTCCGATAATCGAGCCAGCACCTGGCTTATTCTCGACTAAAAAGGTTTGTTTAAACTCATCTTGCAGTCTTTGTGCCATAAAACGTGCATAATTATCAGCTGGCCCACCTGCAGCGAATGGCACAATAATTTTGACTGATTTGCTAGGATAGTTATCTGCGAAGGCTGACGATGTGATGAATGCCAGCATGGCACAGACTGTGAGGAGTTTATTAATCATATTTGATTTCCTTGTAGGATTAGTTACACGAATTAGTTAAAAACGATTCAAATGGTATTATCCTTGATTTTTCTCCTCATACTGTATCGCAACTGCTAACCATGTCCCTCCAAGAAGAAGCTTTTCACTGTCTATGTATTAAAAATCCATCGAGGAAGGTACTAGAGGTCCAGGACCTATATCAACGCAATCTCATCCAATCCAGTAGTCTCCAATATGAAAGTGCCGTTATTCATAACGAGCAATTGATTCCGGGATTTCCGGATAAGCCCGAATTAGTTCCACCCTTAGCCGTAAAAAAAAGAGCCATGCATACGATTGAGGGGAGGGCAATCGCAATTCATGCATTGGCCCATATAGAATTCAATGCTATTAATTTAGCGCTAGACGCTATTTGGCGCTTTTCTGACATGCCCATCAAGTTCTATCGTGATTGGCTTTTAGTCGCAAAAGAAGAATCCGAGCACTTTGACTTATTACAAGGGCATTTAGCCGAGCTGGGATATTTTTATGGGGATTTTACTGCGCATAATAGTTTGTGGGAGATGGTTGATAAGACAAAATTAGATGTTTTAGCAAGGATGGCGCTCGTCCCAAGAACAATGGAAGCTAGAGGTCTAGACGCTGTTCCGATGATCCGAGATCGGTTCTTACAAGTTAAGGATATGCGTATGGTCGAGATTCTGGATATTATTTTGCGAGATGAAATTGGTCATGTAGAAATAGGTAATTATTGGTTTAATTACCTGTGTCAGACAAGAGGGCTTGATCCAATAAAGGCTTTTAAAGATTTATGTAACCAATATAAGGCCCCGATTTTAAGGGGGCCTTTTAATATTGATGCTAGAAAATTAGCAGGTTTTACTGATGAAGAGTTAACACACCTAGTAAATCAGGCCAGTTGACTCGATACACGAATCAGTCAGCCTAGTATATTTAATCTATGGTAGTTTTTGGACTTGCAGCCAAGCTAGTTCGGCTATGGGGCGTGCTTTTTTGCCCATTTCGATGGCCTGTTGACTAGCAGCGTTTCCTTGAATTGCTCGGTGGGCAACTCCTTGAAGAATGGCCGCCATGCGAAACATGTTAAAGACAATATAAAATTCCCATTCTTGATCAGAATTAAGCTTAAAACCAGTTCTTTTTAAGTAGGAATCTAAATAACTTTGCTCATCTGGTATTTGTTGCTCCTCAAAATTAATGCCATGTAACCCCCTGAAAAGTTCAGGAGGGAATCGCCAAGCCATCATATGATATGCAAAATCAGAAATAGGATTACCTAAGGTCGATAACTCCCAATCCAAGACAGCTAAGACTTGAGACTGTTTAGGATGAAAAATCATATTATCAATCCGAAAGTCTCCATGAACGATACTGGTTGGATCATTACTGGGGATATGTTTTGGTAACCACTCAATGAGATGATGCATCGCATCGATAGGTTCTGTTTGAGAGGCCATATATTGCTTAGACCATCGCTCTAATTGCCTTTGCACGTAACCACCTGTTCTGCCATAGTCACCTAGGCCAATTGAATCTGGAGAGATTTGATGCAGCTTAGAAATTGTCAGATTCATTTGATCAAATATATCTAAGCGTTCTGAGGGATCTAAATCGGGTAAGCGCGGATCCCAAAATATGCGCCCATCGACAAACTCCATGACGTAAAACTCTGAACCAATAATGCTTGGATCCTTGCAATAAGCGTAGACCTGAGGAACTGGAAAGTCAGCTTGGGAAAGCGCTTCAATGACGCGGTACTCACGGTCAATGGCATGGGCACTTGGCAGAAGATCACCGATGGGTTTTCTTCTGAGAATACATTGGAACAAGTCTTGCGTAATTAAAAAGGTAGGATTCGATTGGCCACCTTCTATTCGCTTAATTTGAATATCTTGATTTGGTTCAATAGCTGCTAGATGATCTTTGGCCCATACGCGTAATTTTTTTTCAGAAAGATCGTGCTGATTAACCATAGTCGATTAGAGCTTACCTAAACTCAACGAGTTTAAATGTTCCCATTGATTTGGCGAGTAAGTCGCCTGAGGCATCATAAGCGGAAGCTTCGCAGAATTGAATCGACTTACCGGCTTTGAGGACTGTGCCATGGACAACCATTTTGCCTTTGCCACCTTTGATAAAACTCGTTGACATATCAATTGTCATCGCTCCACCCAAATGGCCATGCTTTACTTTAGCCGCCATTGCCATTGCAAAATCAAGCAAAGTCATCATAACGCCACCATGCGCAACTCCAAAGGAATTACACTGCCATGGTTGCAAATCTAGGTGCACATGCACTAAATCTTCGGAAATCTTTTCTACATCCATAGCCATTTTTTCGATGAAGGGAATTTCAATACCAAAATACGTTTGTGACATGGTTTTTCCTATTTTGAGTTATTTGTATGTTTAAAGAGAATGAATCTAATCATTTTGAATTTTTTTTAGTTGGTTGAGGACCGTAAAAACACCACTTGTCCTGAGCATAATTTTATTGCCAACTTTGAGAGAGCACTCCGCAAAGCTCATTCGTTTACCGATTTTACTAATTCGAAATTCAGTCTCTACCCAATCATTTGGTTTGGGACTAGCCATAAAATCTGAACTTAAATGGACTGTAACTAGTTTTTGTGGTGGCTCGGTACTTCTCGATAAGTTATATCCTAGAGCTGAATCAGCCATAGAAATTAGCATTCCACCATGCGCAGTTCCCCAAATGTTAGTGTGTTTGGGCTCTATTCGAATACCAAATACGCGTTCAACGTGGCCATTATCTGTGGGGACATTTTTATAATACCAAGGCCCAAGCATCGTTAAAAATTGTTCAGACTGCGGGGATAATTCGTGCAGAATAAATCCCTCGGGAATATCGAGCGAATGGTTAATGGTCATGGCTATCTATTGTATTCAAATCTCAGTGTCTAATCTGAAAGAGAAGGGATAGGGATTAAAATAAGGATATGTATACAGTTAAAGAAATTTTTAGTACGCTGCAAGGAGAGGGGGCACAAGCCGGACGGGCAGCTATTTTTTGCCGCTTTACGGGTTGCAACCTTTGGTCTGGCAGGGAAGAAGACAGAGCTCAAGCAATTTGTCAATTTTGCGATACAGATTTTGTTGGAATGAATGGTGTTGGGGGAGGGAAGTTTCCTGATGCCAATTCTTTAGCAAATGCGATTGATTCCGAGTGGCTCCAAATGAATCGATCTCAGACTAATAAATACCTGGTTTTTACGGGTGGAGAACCATTACTGCAATTAGATGAGGTTCTGATAAAGGCACTTCATGAAAGACATTTTCAGATTGCCATAGAAACCAATGGCACTATCAAGCCTCCTGCACATATTGATTGGATTTGCGTTAGCCCAAAAA
Source organism: Thermoflexus hugenholtzii JAD2 (assembly GCA_943325205.2). Lineage (GTDB taxonomy): Bacteria > Pseudomonadota > Gammaproteobacteria > Burkholderiales > Burkholderiaceae > Polynucleobacter. Next base: position 12,488 of record CALPOM020000038.1, read on the forward strand.
ATGGTTCAAGTTTGGTTTGCTTACAAGGAGATGAAATCAAATATGTGATCCCACAAAATCATCAGATACCTAATTTGAATGAGATTGAATTGTCCCTCAAGCGTTTTGAAAAAATGAACTTCCAACATTTCTTTTTACAAGCAATGGACGGTCCTCGGCAAGCAGAGAATATCAATTTAGCTATTGAACTGTGTAAAAAGAGGCCATTATGGCGACTTAGCCTTCAGCAGCACAAATTAATCCACTTACCCTAGATCAATCCCCGAAGATGAACTATTTTGAAATTACCAGAAAATTAGAGTTTGATGCTGGACACAGAATCCCGAACCACAATGGTCAATGTCGTCATTTGCATGGGCATCGCTATTGTTTGGAGGTTACTCTCAGAGGTCATGTCAATGAAACCAGTGGTGCCAGGGATGAGGGGATGATTATGGATTTTGGCGATATCAAGAAAATCATGAATGAGGTCCTTATTCAGCACTGGGATCATTCTTTCTTTGTAGCTCAGTCAGATACGGAATTAATTGCCTTTTTAAAGACAATTGTGGATCATAAAACGACTGTTATGCAAGCTGTACCAACTGCGGAGAATATTGCTCAGTATGCTTTTGACTTATTAGCGCCGGCCTTAAATAATCATTTTATAAAAAAATTGACCTTACAACGCGTCAGGTTGTATGAAACCCCAAACTGCTGGGCTGATGTGTGTGCGGCCTAAATGAGTAGTCATTTTCCGGACGATGAGAAATGGATGCGACTAGCCATTGAGCAAGCAAAACTAGCTGCTCTAGTGGGAGAAATTCCAGTCGGGGCAATCCTCGTCAAGGATGGGCAATGCCTGGCTACTAGTCATAATTTGCCAATTGCGAGGCATGATCCGACTGCCCATGCTGAAATGAATGTCCTGCGTGAGGGCGCCAAGGTTTTACAAAATTACCGCTTACCTGGGGTTGATCTATATGTCACACTAGAGCCCTGTCTAATGTGTGCAGGAGCTATTTTTCATGCCAGAGTCAATCGGGTATTTTTTGGAGCATTTGATTCCAAAACTGGTGTTGCGGGTGGGGTCATTAATGTCTTTCAAGAGACTGCCTTAAATCACCACACGGCAGTTCAGGGTGGTATTCTAGAGTCCGAATGCTCCAAGTTATTAAAGGATTTTTTTAAAAATAAGCGTCTTTTAGCCCATTAAAAAAATATGCCTCAACTATGCCCCAAGTCTTAGCCCATCTGCACTGCATTGCACCTTCAGGTCCTTTACTCAATATCGAGCGAGCAACTAGAGGCCTTCAATGGTTAGAAAGCCAGGGCTTTGTAATCCATAATGTGACTGCTGCAAATCGTCAATTTGAACGTTTTGCAGGTACGGATCGTGAAAGAGCCCAAGAAATTAATGCTTTAGCAGAAATAGTCAATGATGATGGCTTGATTGCCATGGGTATTCGTGGGGGGTATGGCATGACTCGCATACTTCCTCAAATAGATTGGACTAAGCTTGGTCAAGCGGTTGCAAAGGGACTTTCGATCGTTGGCCACAGTGATCTAACAGCATTACACCTCGGTTTACTAGCTCAAACACGCATGCCAAGTTATGCTGGACCGATGGTTTCGGCCGATTTTGGTAATGAATCAAGTGCAGGGATATCTCAATTCACATACCAACACTTTATTCAAGCTGTTATCAATAAAAAATTAGATATTCAGGTGGAGCATACCCAAGAATTCTATACGGGACCCCCAATCGAGTTTCGAAAGAAGATCTTATGGGGTGGAAATTTATCGATGTTAGTGAGTCTTTTAGGAACACCCTATTTCCCGTCGATGGAGACTATTCATCAGGGTATCTTATTTATTGAAGATATCAATGAACACCCTTACCGAGTGGAACGAATGTTGTTACAACTGGTGCAGGCAAAGGTACTGAGTAGCCAATCGGCTATATTAGTTGGGGACTTTTCTGGCTATCAATTAGGTCCCCTTGATGCGGACTATTCATTGATAAAAGCTTTGGGTCGAGTTGGTCAAGAATTACACCAACAAGGTACAGGCACGACTATTATTTCAGGCCTACCTTTTGGGCATTGTTTAGATAAAGTCACATTACCAGTTGGTATATTTTGTGATTTAGAATTGTCTATCCAAGGCTTTAAACTTTCAGGCAGTTGGTAATTCTTGAAAATTTAAGTAAGGATAGTAAAATGATGGGTTGAGATCTCTTTTCTATCATCATTTCTAATATTTTTTGAGTTAATAGTGCTATCTACATCCAACATCACCATGCAGTTCGGCCACAAGCCGCTTTTTGAAAACATTACGGTTAAATTCGGAGGCGGGAATCGCTATGGGTTAATCGGAGCAAATGGCTGTGGAAAGTCTACCTTCATGAAAATTTTGGGTGGTGAATTAGAACCATCCTCGGGACATGTCATGCTTGAGCCGAATATTCGGCTTGGGAAATTACGCCAAGACCAATTTGCTTTTGAAGAGATGCGTGTCCTGGATGTTGTGATGATGGGCCATGCTGAAATGTCTAGCGTAGCGCAGGAAAGAGATTTAATTTACGCAAATCCTGATGCAACTGAAGATGATTATATGCACGCTGCCGAGTTAGAGGCGAAGTTTGCGGAGTACGGTGGATATACAGCCGAAGCGAGAGCAGGGGAGTTATTACTAGGTGTTGGCGTCTCAATTGATTTACATCAAGGCCTAATGAGTGCTGTTTCTCCTGGTTGGAAGTTACGTGTTTTACTGGCCCAGGCTTTATTTTCTGATCCGGATGTCTTGTTATTAGATGAGCCAACCAATAATTTAGATATTCATACGATTCATTGGTTAGAAGATATTTTAAATGAGCGCAATAGTACGATGATTATTATTTCGCACGATCGGCATTTTCTAAATTCGGTTTGTACGCACATGGCTGACATGGATTTTGGCACTTTGCGGGTTTATCCAGGCAATTATGATGATTACATGTTGGCTTCTGCCCAAGCTAGATCTCAGCAGATGTCGGATAACGCCAAAGCAAAAGATAAAATTGCTGAATTACAAGACTTTGTCAGAAGGTTTTCTGCTAACAAATCTAAAGCGAGGCAAGCCACATCTCGGCAAAGGCAGTTAGAGAAGATTGAGGTTGCCGATATCAAACCCTCTTCGAGACAAAATCCGTTTATTCGTTTTGAACTAGAAAAGGTCCTGCACAACATTGCCGTTGAATGTACTGGGATTACAAAAACATTCGATCGGACTATTTTTAAGAGTTTGAATATAACTGTTCAGCCTGGCGAGAAAATTGCCATTATTGGTCAGAATGGGGCGGGTAAGACAACTCTTTTAAACACCCTTTTGAGTTCCCGCTTTGATGGTCAGGATCCTGATCAGGGAGCTGTGAAGTGGGCTGAACATGCCAATGTTGGGGTAATGCCTCAAGATACCAATTTGTGCTTTCCAGTCGATAAAAATTTGTCTGATTGGATGGGTGACTGGTCAAAAGCAGGCGATGATGATCAGGTCATCCGAAGTACTTTAGGCCGATTACTCTTTTCGGGCCCAGAAATCACCAAATCGGTTAAGGTGATTTCTGGTGGTGAAAAGGGTCGAATGATCTGGGGTAAATTAATGTTAGGTAAGCACAATGTGCTTGCTCTGGATGAGCCGACTAATCATATGGACATGGAATCGATTGAAAGTATGCAGATAGCTCTAGAAAAATATGCCGGCACATTGATCTTTGTATCGCACGACAGGGAGTTTGTTTCCGGCTTAGCTACTCGGATTTTAGAGGTTGGAATGGATGGTAAAGTTGTAGACTTTTCAGGAACTTACGAAGAATACCTCACAACCAAGGGCATGAATTAACTGGATCTATTTTAGTCTTTTTGTTGCGTAAAACGCATGGCAGTGCCCTCTAAAGTAATTCGCTGCCAAACATGTCTTTTTTCTTCTTGGGTCATACTCACCCAATTAGCCACTTCTAGAATTGTCCGCCCGCAACCTTTACATACGTCATCAAAAAGAGTAGAGCAAATCCCGATGCAAGGGGAGTCTTGGCCCGAATCAGGGGAGGTACTCATCCGAAAGAGGATAGACCAATGAGTTCAATTTTATAGTGATCTGGATCTTCAATAAAAGCGATGATTGTATTTCCTCCTTTTACTGGACCTGCATCCCGAGTTACTTTACAGCCCATTTCTTTGACCATTGCGCAGGTTTTATAGACATCTTCAACGCCAATTGCGATATGACCAAAATAGCCACCATGTTCGTAATGGTCTACGCCATAGTTATAGGTTAATTCGATTTCTCCAAAGCCATCCTGATTGCCTTTGCCGTACCCTAAAAAGGCCAGATCATATTTTTGCTCCGGTCTTTGGGTAGTTCTAAGTAGGCTCATTCCTAGAACTTGTGTATAAAAATCAATTGATTTAGATAGGTTAGTAACGCGTAACATGGTGTGCAGAAATTTCATCTTATTTTTGTCAGATCGTTGATTGATAAATATATCTTATTTAACATAATAATTATTATACGCATATTATGAAACTAAGTAAGTGTTGATAATTCTTGTAAAGATGTAAAAAATTGGCTGAATAGCTCTATTTTAAAGCTTTTTAAGGAATTAGATCTAAACTTAGAGCTTGGGGCCTATGGCCAAGGTTTTAGAACGTATTCTGATTGATACATTTTTTTCCACCTAGACTTTAACCCTTCAACAATCTCTTTTTGATTTCCCATATTCGCAAAATCGATTGCTGTCAGTTCTAACTGATTCTTCGCTGCTAAATCGGCTTCATTATCTAGTAAATATTTCACAA
>CALPOM020000039.1 GCA_943325205.2 Thermoflexus hugenholtzii JAD2
AGCTTTTATATTGAAAACAAGACAGGTGCGGCAGGGAATATCGGTATGACCTATGTTGCCCAGTCTGCGGCTGATGGATACACTTTACTGATGGGAAATGTATCAACGAATGCGATTAATGAGACGATTTTTGCCAAGCAATTAAAAATTATTCCTTCGGAAGATTTGGTGCCTATTAGCATGGTTGCATCGATTCCAAACCTATTAGTGTCTGGTCCTAATTTTCCACCGAATGATTTAAAAGAATTGATTGCCTATACGAAACAGCGACCTGGGCAATTGAATTTTTCATCTCCCCTAGGTGGTTATTCGCATTTGGACATGCTGGACTTTAATCGACAGGCTGGTATGTCGATGGTTAATATTCCATCGAAGGGTGCCGGATCTTCGCAGACTGCAATTATTAGTGGAGAGATCCACTTTTCGATATTAAACGCTGCGACTGTGACAGAGCATGTAAAGAGTGGTCGAATGAAAGCCTATGCTACAACTTCAGCGAATCGTCTGGCGGCGTTTCCAAATCTTCCAACTTTAGTGGAAAGTGGTTATCCAGGTATTGGCAGTGATAATTGGAATGCCATATTTGCCCCTGCTAAGACTCCTAGGCCGATTATTGATATATTGTTTGCAGCAATTATCAAATCGATCCAGCAGCCCAAAGTAAAAGAGTCGTTTACCAAAGCCAATTTACCAGCATTAACGAGTAAGTCTCCTGAAGAGGCGTTAAACTTTGTTAAGACTGATAGTTTGCGATGGAAGCGCATTATTAGAGAGAATAATATTAGTTTTGAATAACGCTTGTGAATGGAAAAATAGTCTTGAATGACCCAACGATTGACTTAACGATTGACTTAACTAAGCCAGCATTTTTTATTTTAGGAAGTTTTTATGTTTAAAGCCTTAACCCTAAAAAAAGACCCTGAATTTTCAGCCCAAATTGAAGTTTTAGATCGGTCGCAATTAGCAAAGACAGATACTTTAGTATCTGTTGAGTATTCGACGCTGAACTATAAAGATGGCTTAGCTATCACCAACAGTGGTCCGGTAGTTAGAAAATGGCCAATGGTTGCAGGTATCGATGGCGCTGGGGTTGTGCTTGAGTCAGCTAGTCCAGATTGGCAAATTGGCGATTTGGTAATACATAACGGTTGGGGGTATGGTGAAACGCAGTGGGGATGTCTATCGCAACTTGCTGCGTGTGAAGCAAACCGTCTAGTGCGGTTGCCCAGCCAGTTGACCACTCGGCAAGCGATGGGGATTGGTACTGCTGGATATACCGCTATGTTAAGTGTTTTAGCTCTGGAAGAGCAGGGGCTAAAGCCTGGCAATGGCGAGGTAGTTGTGACTGGCGCAACGGGCGGGGTTGGGAGTATTGCTATTGCATTACTAAGTCGTTTAGGACATGAAGTTGTGGCGGTGAGCGCTAAGTCAAGTTCTTTTGATTATTTAAAGTCCTTAGGGGCGAGTCAAGTCATGGATCGCCGAGAATTATCTCTGGCAGGTAAACCGTTACAAAAAGAAAGATGGGCGGGTGCAATCGATACGGTCGGATCTTTCACTTTAGCGAACATTTGTGCCCAGATGCAATATCGAAGTACTGTTGCTGTATGTGGGTTGGCACAGGGTGCTGATTTACCTTTGACGGTCATGCCATTTATTCTTCGTGGAGTACGGTTGATTGGGATTGACTCTGTGATGGCTCCAATTGCCCGGCGTCAACTTGCTTGGGCGCGTTTAGCGCAAGATCTAGACTGCAGTAAATTAGAGCAAATGATCGAAGATATTCAGCTTGAAGACGCGATTGAGCGCTCCAGGGCATTCATGGCTGGGGAAGTAGTTGGTCGGATGGTTGTTCATTTACGGTAATGATTGTGTATTTTTTGCACGTAAAATCAATATGGTGATGCCAGGATTACCCATCATCTCGGGCTTGAGAACATTTTTAATCGCTGGGTACTGTTTAATTAAAAATTGGTAGGTGGTATGGCTCGTTTTGAGATGTTCTCCAAAATAATAAGCGCTAATTATTTGATGCCAACGCCCATGTTGCATCGCTTCTCGAAAAGCTTTTTTTATTCTGCCTTCGCCTTGTGATCCTTGACCATGAATGACTTGCAACATGCGAATGCTTGAGCCTGTGAGATGCTCGAGTTGGTTTTCAAAGCGCTGCATAGCCTCTTCGACTCGCGGTAAGCCACTCTCTAAATTGATGGTGAAGTAGTCCCAATGGTTTTTTTGTTCATGAAGGACGTCTTTTTCACCACAAAATGGGCAGATTTTCTCTAATAATTGACGAGAATTACCGCACATGGCGCAAATTAAAAAAGTATTTTTCATGACATACGATGACAATCGAAGATAGAGGTATTATGCTAATACCCATTGTAAGAACATTTTATTGAAGGAGCCTATTTTGCGAATGAATCGATTAAGTCTAATGTGCATCGGTATTGTTTTTTTGCAAGCTTGCGCTAATTCCGGGTCGGGGTTTTCGCCCATTGTGGATAAAAAAGGTTTAGATGAGATGGCCTATCAGCGTGATTTATTAGAATGTCGGGATCTCTCTCAAGAAACTGGTGCAACTAGTAAGACGGCTGCAACACAAGCTGCAGGTGGCGCTGCTGTTGGTGCACTATTAGGGCTTGTGGGTGGGGGAAACAAGACGGGTATTGCCCAAACCGCTGGTATTGGCGGTGTAATCGGTGGAGCCTCTGGTGCATATAGTGGAACTAAAGAGAAAGAAATGGTTATACGACGCTGCTTGAATGGGCGGGGATATCGAGTACTTAACTAGAAACCTTGATGAAACCTACGTGCTTAGTGTTGAGTTTTTCTAAGCATTTATTCTTGTTTGGATGTCTTGGGATTCTCACCGGGTGTTTTATTGCTCCTGTTGCCACGACGGTCAGTTATTTGAGTAGTATTTCTCTTCTTCAAAGTACTGCAATTACAGGTGTCTCCTATGTAGCCACTGGTAAAGGGGTTTCTGATCATGTGGTTTCGGGAGTAACCGGCCAAGATTGCCAAGTTTTAAATGTGATTAATGACAAATCAATTTGTCAAGCGTATCCAACGGATCAACCCCAGATGAAGAATGGAAGTTCTAGTGAGGTCAGTTCAATCGCTCGTCAGGAGGTTCAGAAATTAGACTCGATTGCAGAACTCATTGAGAGGCAACTTTCGATTCATACAAATCCTGATAGCGACTATAAATAGCCTTATTTAGAGGTAAGGTTTAAGCCAACTAAGTCCTGCAGAAGTATTATTTTTGGGAAAATACTCGCAACCGATTAGTCCTTGGTAATTGAGTGCGTCAATGACTGAAAAAAGGTGTTGATAATTGACTTCTCCAGTATCGGGTTCGTGTCGATCTGGCACTCCTGCAATTTGAATATGCCCAATATGTTGAATAAATTGGTGCAGTTTTTTTTCCAAGTCACCTTCCATAATTTGTGCATGGAATAAATCCATCATGAGTTTTACATTAGGGATTGCCAGTTCAGTAATAATTTGCACTGCATCTTTTTGGTAATTTAAAAAGTAACCTGGAGCATTACGCGTATTTATTGGCTCAATGACAATATCAATTCCAAGAGGTTGAGCCGCATTTGCCGCTTGCCGAATTCGTTGTAGGTAGGTTTTTCTTGCTGATAATTGATCTGCACCACTAGGAAGAATACCGGCCATTAAATGCAGTCGAGATGCTTGGAGAGCTTTTGCATAAGTTAGGGCATTTTCTAGATTCTGGGTAAAGTCCGCTTGGCGATTTTCAAAGATCGATAGTCCTTTTTCTCCTTTTGATTCATCACCAGGAGAGATATTAAAAAGATGCTGACGTAGCTTATATTGGTTGAGTCGCCGCATAATTTCATCCGCTTTATAGCTATAGGGGTATAAGAACTCGATCCATTGAAAGCCGTCTTGGGCGGCTAATTGGAAGCGGTCTAAGAAAGCTACTTCTTGGTACATAAAAGAAAGATTGGCGGCAAATGTAGGCATATTTTAGGACTGAGTTGTTGGTTGAATCAATTGGGAAAGAAGATTGATCTGATTATCATACCCTTCCTTGGATGCCTCAATCAATTTCAACCATGGTAGATGGCTTGTCCTAGCGTGGGGGGTAAAGTAGTAGATCGTAAATTATTCTAAATAGAAATAGTTTTTTCAAAGTATGACTTGTGAAAACATGTCAAAATAGTAGTTTTAGTCGGCTTTTAGAACGTGTGGAGTCAATTTAGTTATTCAATTAACTTTTTTGAAGTCAGACTTGGGATTACAGTCAGAAGGATATGGTAACAAAATTAGAATTCGTACCGAGTATCAATGGCTCTGCTTTTCTTCGAAAAAGGCAAGACCTTGGACTTTCTCGTGAGGAATTAGCCAAGAAGCTCTGTATTACTGCAAAGCATATTTTACAAATCGAAGAGGGTGGAGATAGTGTTTTTTATTCACAACTTCTCAAGGTACAAACTGCTCGAAAACTAGCTGCTCTGATTGAATTACCGAATGAAGAGGCTTTTGTAGAGGTGGTCGATTTTTCTGTCAAGTCCGCACCGATTAAAAAAGCTAAGCCCCTCGAACAAGAGCCGATTTTGTCAAGTGGCTTCATTCAAAATACGATGTTAGGACTGAGTAGTTCGATTATTTTGATCACTCTTTTAATCGCTATTTTGTATTGGTATACCCGTGAGCCTCTGAAGACGCTTTATCAAGAAACGTATTTAACTCCTGTACAAAACATACCCGAAGTCTCGCCCGAAAAAGAAAGTACTGTTGTACAAGTCCCTGAAGAGCCACCCTTGCCTGATCCATGCTTCATTCCGGCAGAGCTGCTCGTGAGGACACCTGCCTTTTCTGCCCCTAACGCGAGTTTTAAGGGTAATGTGCTCGCTTTGGCGAGTAAAACTCTTCAGTCAGTTTGTGTAGTAGATGCAAAGGGTGTACAACAATTGATAGAAGTTAAACCTGGTCAAAATAATATCGTGTATGGGTCATCTCCCTTTACATTAATTGCGCAAGACTTATCCTTAATCAGTGCCTATTTTCAGGGCTGGCGTGTTTTGCCAATTCAAGTTGGTCAGCGGGTGATTATTTTAAAAGAAGTACCCTTAAGCCCTAAGCCATTGTCTGCTCTATCACCTAGCACGAACCCCGAGCCGAATGATCAGCGAGTGATCGAAAACAGTTCGAAGCCCCTGACTGGGAACGAAAATAGCCTGCCTAAAAGAGATCCCGAATAATAAAAAAGAATTCAAAAATCGCTACACTTGTCAGGCATAGTACAAGCGAGAAATAGTTTCTCACAGGGAAGATGATTGCACGGCCATTATTCATTTAAAAAATCATCTAGTTGGACTGCTCAGTGTTCGGGGTTAAAATTTCAAAGAATCATCAGTTAATATCCATTCTTGTAATATTTTCAAGGAGTATTTGTTTTATATGATTAATAAAGTCACAGATAGTTTAGCGCAGGCCTTTTCTGGCATCCAAGATGGCGCAGTAGTAATGATCGGTGGTTTTGGTGGCTCTGGTATTCCGCATGAGTTGATCGAAGGCTTAGTTGCTCAAAATGCCAAAGACTTAGTCATTATTACCAATAATGCTGGTAGCGGTGAGACAGGGATTGCTGCACTTCTAAAATCGCGTCGCGTCAGGAAAATCATTTGTTCTTACCCAAGAATGGCAAACTCGCATATTTTTGAAACTTTATACCGCTCTAAAGAGATTGAACTTGAATTAACACCGCAAGGAAATTTAGCTGAACGAATTCGTGCGCAAGGTGCGGGTATCGGTGGTTTTTTTACTGAAACTGCCTTTGGGACTCTCTTGGCGCAGGGTAAAGAGACGCGTTTAATCAACGGTAAGAACTACGTTTTTGAGTCTCCCTTAGAGGCAGATTTTGCTCTCATTAAGGGCTTTAAAGGAGATCGTTGGGGGAACTTAGTCTACCGTAAAGCATCCAGAAACTTTGGGCCTATTATGGCGATGGCCGCGAAAACAACAATTGCCCAAGTACAAGAAGTGGTTGAGCTTGGAGTCTTAGATCCGGAGCAAATTATTACGCCGGGTATTTTTGTACAACATGTTATCCATGTCGGAGAACCAATATGAATCAACCATCTGGAGAAGGAGTTACTTTAAAGCCCATTTCTCGTAATGAAATGGCCCAAAAGATTGCTGCTTATATTGTTGAGGGAACCTATGTTAATTTAGGTATTGGTATGCCAACCTTAGTAGCGAATTATCTTCCGCCTGATAAAGAAATCTTTTTGCATTCTGAGAATGGTATTTTAGGGATGGGACCGGCGCCACAGGATGCTGATATTGACTGGGATTTAATTAATGCTGGTAAACAACCGGTAACTTTGTTAACCGGTGGTAGTTATTTTCATCAGGCTGACTCCTTTGCAATGATGCGAGGCGGCCATATTGATATTTCCGTGTTGGGTGGTTTTCAGGTATCGCAAACTGGCGACTTAGCTAATTGGCACACTGGGGAAGTGGACGCTGTTCCAGCCGTTGGGGGTGCGATGGATTTAGCTGTGGGAGCAAAAAAAACGTATGTCATGATGGAGCATTTAACCAAGGATGGCAAAAGTAAGCTTGTCGCTCAATGTACCTATCCATTAACAGGGATTGGATGCGTTTCAATTGTCTTTACTGACCTCGGAATTTTTGAAATCTTACCAGAAGGGTTTTTTGTTGTTGAGCTTTTTAACGGGATGTCTTTAGCACAAGTACAAGCAGTTACGCCGGTTGTTCTGCATACGTATCCTTAACTTAGAAGAGAAATTAATGAATAAACCAGTTGCTTATATTTGTGATGCGATTCGAACTCCTATTGGTCGCTACGGCGGGGTCTTGTCTACAATCCGTACAGATGATTTAGGTGCGATTCCGATTAAATCCTTAATGGAGCGTAATCCTCAGGTGCAGTGGGATCAAGTGGATGAGGTGGTATATGGTAATGCTAATCAAGCCGGGGAAGACAACCGAAATGTTGCTCGGATGAGTAGTCTTTTAGCCGGTTTGCCCATGGCTGTGCCTGGAGCCACGATTAATCGCTTATGTGGATCAGGTATGGATGCTGTTGGTGTGATTGCTAGAGCAATTGCATCGGGTCAAATTCATTTAGGAATTGCCGGTGGTGTGGAGAGTATGAGCCGAGCACCTTTTGTAATGCCGAAAGCTGAAAGTGCATTTTCTCGATCGAACACGGTTTTTGATACAACGATTGGTTGGCGTTTTATTAATCCATTGATGCGTCAATTATATGGTGTAGATTCCATGCCGGAGACTGCACAAAACGTTGCTGATGATTGGCAAATTTCTAGGGATGATCAAGATAAATTTGCCTTGCGAAGTCAGCAAAAAGCACTTGCAGCGCAGGCTAATGGCCGACTTGCCCAAGAAATTACTCCAGTAAGTATTCCGAATAAAAAAGGTGACCCAACAATCGTCCTATTGGATGAGCATCCGCGCGCAACAACTTTAGAAAGTCTACAAAAGCTCAAGCCGATTGTTCGTCCTGATGGGAGTGTTACAGCTGGCAATGCCTCAGGTGTTAACGATGGAGCTTGTGCCCTGTTAATCGCCTCGCAGGAGGCGCTTGCAATGCACCAGTTAAAGCCACGTGCCAAGATATTGGGTTTAGCTACTGCCGGTGTAGCACCGCGTGTTATGGGTATTGGTCCGGCCCCAGCCAGTAAAAAATTACTAGCGCACTTAAATTTGGATATTACACAAATGGCTGTGATTGAACTCAATGAGGCTTTTGCTGCCCAAGGTTTAGCCACTTTGAGAGAGCTTGGAGTCGCTGATGACGATCCTCGAGTCAATCCAAATGGTGGAGCAATTGCACTGGGTCATCCTTTAGGAATGAGTGGCGCTCGGTTAGTTACCACGGCTTTATATCAGTTAGAGCAGTTGCAGGCCCGCTACGCCCTATGTACGATGTGTATTGGGGTTGGTCAAGGAATTGCGATAATTATTGAGCGGGTCGAGTAATTCTGAAATAAATTCACGGGTTGGAATCTTTTTTATGGCCTTGATCTAACTTTTTTAGAAAGGCCATTTTTTCTTTAATTTGGATTTCCAGCCCCCGATCTGATGGTTGATACCAGCCAGGTTCTTGCATATGCAAAGGGAGGTAGGATTCTGCGGCAGCGTAGCCGTGCGGTTCATCGTGGGCATACCGATAGCTTGCTCCATAATCCAAGTTCTTCATGAGTTGCGTGGGTGCATTTCGAAGATGTAATGGCACCTCTTGAGATTGATCTTTTGCAACGAAATTTTTAGCCTGTTGATATGCTTGGTAAGCAGCGTTACTTTTAGCTGCCAGAGCAAGATAGATCACGGCTTCGCCGAGTGCCAGTTCGCCCTCAGGTGACCCGAGTCGTTCAAAGGTGGCGGTAGCGTCAAGGGCAATTTGGATTGCTCTAGGATCAGCCAAGCCAATATCCTCCCAAGCCATACGTACGATTCTTCTAGCTAGGTATAGGGGATCTACACCCCCGTCAAGCATCCGGCAAAGCCAGTAAAGAGCGGCATCAGGATGTGAGCCACGCACGGCTTTATGAAGGGCGGATATTTGATCATAGAATTGTTCCCCACCCTTATCAAATCGTCGTCGGTATTGCGCTAGAATATTTTGTACAAAGTCTGCATCGATCGTAGTTTTTTCCTCAAAAAAACTGGCTTGAATAACCTGCTCAGTCGCATTTAAGAATCTTCTTGCATCGCCATCCGCGTAATGAATGAGGATTTCTTGCGCAGTTGCATCAAGCACAAATGGTTGAGTAATGATTTGCTCAACCCGTTCCAGTAATTGATACATATCTTGCGGCTCTAGAGTTTTAAGAACATAAGTTTGGGCTCGAGATAATAGTGCGGAATTCACTTCAAAAGAGGGATTTTCTGTAGTTGCACCTATAAAAGTGAGCAGTCCAGACTCTACAAAGGGAAGAAGCGCATCTTGTTGGCTTTTATTAAAGCGATGAATTTCATCAACAAAGAGTAAACTTCGTTTGCCATGGTGGGTTAGGGCATTTTGAGCCTGATCGACAGCTTGTCGAATATCTTTTACGCCAGCGAGTACGGCTGATATAGCGATCAAATCACCTTCGACTTCATGGGCTATTAATCTGGCTAATGTGGTTTTACCAACACCCGGTGGACCCCATAAAATCATCGAGTGCGCTTGCTTAGAGTTGAGCACATGAGCTAGGGGTTTGCCTGCTCCTAGGAGGTGAGTTTGTCCAACAACATGGCTTAAGCGCTTGGGCCTCATTGCTTCTGCAAGGGGAATTTGAGGCCACTTTAAAGGGATTGGATGAGCGGTCATTAGTCTTCTTATTTTTTGGGCTTAACTAGGATGACTTGCGAAAAAAAAGAAATAAAAAAATCTACGATAATAAGCATATGAACACATTATCTAATCATACTAGTATCAATAACCAAGCTGGTTTTATTTTAACGATTACGTGCCCCGATCGGCCTGGTATTGTCCATGCAGTTAGTCAATTTTTATTCGAAAAAGGGTCGAATATTCTAGACTCTGCGCAATATAGTGACACTGTTACTGGACGCTTTTTTATGCGGATTCATTTCGTGGTTGATCCTGCTACTGTGTCACAAGACCAACTTCAAAATAGTTTTGATCTAATTGGGCGGCGCTTTCAGATGTTATGGAATTTTTATGATGCCTTAAAAAAACCAAGAGTTTTAGTGATGGTTTCAAGTTACGGTCACTGTTTAAATGATTTACTATTTCGGACCAAGAGTGATTTGTTACCGATTGAGATTGCTGGGATTGTATCTAATCATCATGATTATTTACCATTAGCCAAGAGTTATGATGTGCCTTTTCATTATTTAGATATTAAGTCTTCCACAGACTCAAAAAAGGCCCAGCAGGAGGAGATTTTACTCAGTTTAATTGAGCAAGAAAAAATTGATCTAATTGTGTTGGCACGCTATATGCAAATTCTTTCTGACAAGGTCTGTCAGCAATTAGCTGGCCGGGTAATTAATATTCATCATTCGTTTTTGCCGAGCTTTAAAGGCGCTAAGCCATATTTTCAAGCTCATCAGCGTGGTGTGAAGTTAATTGGTGCAACCGCCCATTATGTGACGGCCGATTTAGATGAGGGGCCAATTATTGAACAGGAAGTCCTACGCGTTAATCATGCGATGAGTCCTGACCAATTAGCGGCTGCAGGTCGGGATGCCGAGTGCTTAGCCTTATCAAAAGCAGTTCGGTGGCATGCTGAGCAACGTATTTTTGTGAACGGTAAGAGTACGGTAATCTTTCAGTAGTATTCGTCGTTCGAACCGATAGATCGTTCCGAGGTCATAGGATCCCTTTCGATTGGTTTAAAGATATTGCTTGAGTTCTAGTTTTGCAATGGCAGCGCGGTGGACTTCATCTGGGCCGTCGGCGATGCGAAGAATCCGTTGCCAAGCGTATTGATATGCCAATTCAAAATCTTGGCTGACACCAGCACCGCCGTGTGCCTGAATAGCCCAATCAATAATTTTGAGGGCCATATTAGGCGCCACAACTTTAATCATTGATATTTCTTTACGAGCGACTTTATTCCCATCGGTATCCATGGTTGCAGCTGCTTTGAGAGTAAGAAGTCTAGCTTGATCAATCAGACATCTTGACTCAGCGATACGCTCTAGCCAGACGCCTTGCTCTGCCAGTGGTTTACCAAAAGCAATACGATTTTGAAGGCGTTTACACATAGACTCTAGGGCGCGTTCAGCAGCTCCTATTGAGCGCATGCAGTGGTGAATCCTGCCTGGGCCAAGTCGGCCTTGCGCAATTTCAAAGCCACGACCTTCGCCTAAGAGAAGATGAGAGCATGGGACACGTACATTTTTTAAAGTGATTTCCATATGTCCATGCGGGGCGTCATCATAACCAAAAATTGTCAATGGACGGTGCACAGTAATACCTGGTGCATTGGCAGGCACCAGGATCATCGATTGCTGTTGATGTTTTGGGGCGTCTGGGTTAGTTTTTCCCATAAGAATATAAACAGCGCAGCGCGGATCTCCAGCGCCTGAGGACCACCATTTGTGGCCATTGATAACGTATTCCTCCCCATCTCTTTCAATTTTGCATTGAATATTGGTGGCGTCACTAGAAGCGACCTCAGGTTCTGTCATTAAAAATGTTGAACGAATTTCTCCAGCGAGTAACGGTTCTAGCCACTGTTTTTTTTGTTCTTCCGAACCGTATCGCTCGATGGTTTCCATATTGCCTGTATCTGGCGCATTGCAATTGAAAACTTCAGGAGCAATATGCGAGCGCCCCATCATTTCGCAAAGAGGGGCATACTCGAGGTTGCTTAGTCCTTGCGGCGCTCTCGTGGATTTTGGTAGAAACAAGTTCCACAATCCTGCTACCTGAGCTTTTGGTTTAAGATCTGCGATGATTTGGGTAGGTATCCAAGGGTTACCCTTTTGACGATTCTGGGCAACTTCTTCGTAAAACCGGTGCTCATTGGGATAAATATGTTCATCCATAAAAGTTGATAAGCGGGCACGTAGCTCGATTACTTTAGGTGAATAGGTAAAATCCACAAGAACTCCTTTGATTTGATTCTTCATTGTAAACTGATCTAGAAGCTAGATTATGGCAAATAAATTCTTTAGAATTGATAAACCTTGGTATAACTGTAAATCATCTTTATAAGTGGTGATTATTAAACTATGTTAATTGTCTTATCTCCTGCTAAAACTTTGGATTTTGAATCACCTGCGCCACCAATTGCGTTTACGCAACCGAATTTTATTTCTGAATCTGCTAGTTTGATTACAGAATTACGCAAGCGCTCACCGGTTGAGATTGCCCAGATGATGTCCTTGTCAGATAAGTTGGTTGCTTTGAATATGACACGCTATGAAGCTTGGTCTAAAAAATTTACTTTAAAAAACAGTAAGCATGCCTTGTTGGCTTTTAATGGAGATGTTTATGAGGGTTTAGATGCCAGTTCACTGCAAGTGCAGGATTTGGAGTATGCTCAGCAACACCTCCGGATTTTATCCGGTTTATATGGTATTCTACGTCCCCTCGATTTAATGCAAGCTTACCGATTAGAGATGGGGACCTCTTTAAAAACTGCTAAGGGTAAGGATTTATATGCTTTTTGGGGAGATCAAATTACTTTGCAAATTGGGCGGGAGTTAGCCACTCACAAAAACCCGGTTTTATTAAATTTAGCCTCTGATGAATATTTCAAGGTGATATCTCCAAAGGTGCTTTCTCAGCCAATTGTGTCCCCGGTATTTCAGGATGAAAAAGATGGCAAGATGAAAATTATTTCTTTTTATGCCAAAAGAGCTCGCGGCTTAATGACGCGTTTTGTGCTTGAAAATCAGATTGATAACCCTGGCGAATTAAAGGCTTTCCGAGCAGAAGGTTACCGATATAACGCCCAAGTGTCAACACTTGAGCGGCCAGTTTTTCAGCGCAAACACTAGTTTAACTTTTAATACTTTTTTCTATGGCAAAAACTCGAGTCCATCATCATTTAAGAAACTCTCAAGAGGTGGAGAAACTCGTTGCTGACGTTTTATCTCTCTCCGCTTCGGGTAGTCAATTGGAAGATTTCTTTTGGGAGAAGAAATTAACTGAGCGTTTGGATCGTCTTCTGAATAGTCAACATCAAGCAGTCTTAGACTTGGCTTTAGATCTAACATTTAAGAGTCAGACTGAAGCGTTTGAAATATTAGCGGATGCCATAGAGACGAGTTCTGAATCAATTATTTATCAACACCAAGATGAGACTTATCAAGCCTTATTAATTGCCATTCCAATCATTGCCCAGACTAAATATACGATTCCATCGGGCCCGATTCTACAAGATGAAGCAGCCCAAATAGTTGATTATCTGAATGAGTTTGTGTTTTGCGAAAAAACTCGGATGAGTATTGTGCCGTGGTTATATAGTATTGATCAAATTCCACAAACGCATATTCAAACCCGGCAGTTGTTGCAGCAGATGGCAAAGTCGGCAATTGAGCAATCAGATCTGCGTTATGAATTAAAAAATATGCCAGAGACAATTGCAGTCCTGGCTGATCCCCGATTTATTATTTGTACGATTACGACTTTGCTGGGACATCCAATGTTTTTGTGGCAGGCTGAGGATGGTGTCCGAGTGGAGCGAAGTAGTGTGCTCAAACAATGGCAGCAGGCTACACATTCAAACTTTGCTCGTTTATTACCTGGTTGTGAATTCGAAGTAATGTTACCTGACGCCTTTTTTACCAATTGTCGGGAGGCTGATAAGCGAATTCGGCCTTTAAGCTTGAGGGCTGCAATTAATTATTTAGAGACCACGCTAGAACTCAGTCCTACGGAATTATCTTGTGTAGTAGCTGCTTTTGGCGCTGAAGTTGCCGACGAATTTAGGATATCATTTTCAATTAAAGGGCATCCCGACATTATTTATGGCGTAGTTTGGCCTTTATATGATCGAGAGTCGATTGATCCTGAGGACATTGATGGGGGCAGTGGGCGTAATTCAACGACCCGTTTAATTGCCGACACTTTGCATGAGGCAGGGGTGGTTGATGTCTTTAAGCATGCGATGCTATTTACACCGGAGTCTTGCGAGGATTGTGGCGTACCTTTATTTCCAAATCGCTCCGCGGAAGTTGTGCATGCAGAGATGCCTTTGGATACACCAGCACAGCAATTATTGTTTCACTAAGACTATTTAATAAGAATTCCCCCCGCTTGCGACTACCCACTATTGAGGGGATGCACTAACGAGATTACTGTGTGCTGGACTCTTGCAATGGTCAAGTAAGCGTTGGCCTAATTTAGAGTTCAATAACATGGCTTTTTCGGGGATCACAAGCCAGTGGAGTTGGTTGTTTAGATCAATAAATTTTGTAGCGCCTGTTAGGGCATCAACTTCCGAGAACTGATACAGTTTTTTATTCCACAAGAGCATCAAGCCCTTTTCGGATTGCGCTGTTTTTAAACTAACTTGGTTTTCGCAAGTCCAAAGATGTACTTCAGAAATTTTTCGTTGTTCAAACTGTTGATCATCAGTGAGTTGCTTGGCGCTTGGGCGGGAAGTTTGTTTTTTGATAGTAGCGGGTGAGGGGCTATTTTGCGCGAAAGTTTGGGGAGTTTGGATAAAGAGAAAAATGCTACTGATAAAAATGCCCGATGTTCTAAAAAAAATTTGGGGGATTGTTACAGAAATTAGCGTACTCATCAATTAACTATCCCTAAACCAACCGAGTTGGTCAAATTGTGCGCGCATTTTTCCCAAGGTATAGGCTTTTTGAGCGATTGTCCAGTAGTAGCGATAACTTGCCCGGTCGTGTAGTTTACCCTCATGCTGAATAGGCCCCCACTGGGCAGTAATGGCTTGGCTTAAAATTGCAATAGATTGCATTATTTCGGAATCTGTTGGCCCCAACGCGTTCACAATGATAGGAATTTGGTTTGGGTGAATACTCCATTTACGCGTATAGGCAAAGGCATTTTTAGCCATCAAGGTATCGGTTTCGACGACAAGTAGATCCTTTGTTTCAGTACACACATTATGGGCTGGAGTTTTGCCAAAGGTATGGCATGCCACAGCTATCTCAGTCATTGCACGACGGGTTAATGGATGACTGAACTGATCGATATGCATCGCACTGCTGGGTATTGCTCCGTAATAACCGGAAACAAAATCCATTAGTCCAAAACTAAGGCAGGCAACTTGAGGCAGAGCTGCGATCGCAAAAACATCTGCAAGAGACTCATTTGTTTCGATGAGGACATGAATTGGTAGGCGCTTAGAGATACCGGACTGCGTTGCTTTGTGATTAATTTTTTGGATTAGTTGACTCACTTGGATTGCATTGCTTACTTTGGGAATAGTGATGTAGGCTAGTTGCTGGCCAGCTCCTTGAATAATACAGTCAATATCCGAATCAAAAAAAGGGCTCAGTGGATCATGGACTCTTACGCCCACTTGTTGATAGAGATTTTCAGGACTAGTCAGGAGTTCGCAGACCAATTGGGCATGTGCCAGCTCCTGTCCAACTGGTGCGCCATCTTCACAGTCAAAAGTAATATCAAAGCAAGGTCCCAATTCTTTTTGCAGCTGCAAAGCTTTGCGCATTCTAGGCTCTGTGCCACAGTAATGGTCGCAAACGGCTAGCGCCAAAGGCGCCTGCCCGTCAAATAGAACCTCCGATGGCCTCATAAAAATTAGTCTAGGCCGTTATAGGAGGTGCTTTACTCCATCTCGCTCCTCCATGAGTTCATTGAGCGTAAAGTCCATTCTCTCTCTCGAGAAAGCGTCAATTTCAAGCCCAGCCACAATGTGATATTCGCCATTCGCGCAGGTCACTGGCACGCCGTACATGGTATCTTTTGGGATTCCATAGGAACCATCAGAGGGTATACCCATAGTAACCCATTTACCATTTGTACCGAGGTGCCAATCGTGCATATGATCGATTGCCGCATTAGCTGCTGAAGCCGCCGATGAGAGGCCGCGCGCATCAATAATCGCTGCGCCGCGTTTACCAACTGTTGGTAAGAAGGTGTTTTTATTCCAATCTTCGTCAGCAATCATTTCTTGAATTGATTTGCCATTGACTGTTGCAAACCGGTAATCTGGGTACATAGTTGGGCTATGGTTACCCCAGACTGCTAATTTTTCAATATCAGCGACTGCAACCTGTGCTTTGGTTGCTAATTGTGACAGTGCGCGGTTGTGGTCAAGGCGAAGCATTGCTGTAAAGTTTTTAGACGGTAAGTCAGGTGCAGATTTCATCGCGATATAGGCATTGGTATTTGCTGGATTACCAACTACAAGTGTTTTGACTGTTCTTTTAGCAACTGCATTGAGAGCTTTGCCTTGAGCGGTAAATATTTGTGCATTTGCTGATAGGAGATCTTTTCTTTCCATACCGGGGCCACGAGGCCTTGCACCAACTAGTACGGCAAAATCTAAATCTTTAAATGCTGTCATTGGATCACTATGAGCTGACATCTGATGGAGTAGCGGGAAGGCACAGTCATCGAGCTCCATCATGACGCCTTTGAGCGCGTTTTGAGCTTTTTCATCTGGAATTTCAAGCAATTGCAAAATAACTGGCTGATCCTTGCCGAGCATATCACCATTGGCAATGCGAAATAGTAGTGAATAGCCAATTTGACCTGCGGCTCCGGTAACTGCAATGCGAAGTGGTGATTTTCCCATGGGGGGCTCCTTAGTTGATAGTGTTGATAGTGGTGCGATTTAAAATGATCAAAAGATCTCTAATGATAGCGAATATGTCATCCTAATTCGATAAATTTGGCCAAAATATTATTTTACCTTGTTCCTTTTCTTACAATGATCCTTTTCCCGAAGGCTAAATCAGTCGGTTTTTTATTGATTTTTATCCTCTTTCAAGGAAATTAGTCGATGCTTTAAAAAGGCCAATTCTGTACGAGGAAATGCTTCGGTAATTGTGCTAAACAGTAGCAGTGAGTCATGCTAAGTTGCTGTTTTAGTGGTTTTTAGTAATTGAGGACTCGTGCTAAAATATATATAAATCAATAATATATAAGGATTTTTTTAAAATAAAATCAGAAATTTTGAGAATATGACAAAATTACACTGTTGTTTAATTTTATTTAGCAGCTTTTACTGTCAAATACCTGTGATTTAATTCAGTATATTACTCAAATTGTTTATAAGACTACATCAACCACAACAGACCTTAAGGGAATTTCATGTCTGATTCAGTTCAACCAACTGCACGCCCACCTCGCCCAGAATATAAAAATATCGGTATTGGCCAAATTTTAGGATCCTATCGTTTACCCTTAGCTGGTAAGCTTTCAATACTGCATCGTGTCAGCGGTGCTGGTTTATTTCTCCTGTTACCTTTTTTGCTGTATTTGTTTGATTTAAGTATTACGTCGGAAATAAGCTTTTTAACTTTTACCGAGTTGATTGGCAGTCCCCTAGTAAAGATCATTTTACTTGGCTTGATATGGGCCTTTTTACATCATTTTTGTGCTGGGATTCGTTTTTTAATGCTCGATCTGCATCGGGGTATTGAAAAGCATCAAATCCAAAAATCTGCCATGACCGCATTTATTATTAGTCTGTCATTAACTGCCGTCTTTGGCGCAAAATTATTTAATCTGTTTTAGAGGAAGATTATGTCTGTCAAAACAAATATAGGGCCTAAGCGTTTAGTCGTAGGGGCTCATTATGGCCTGACCGAGTGGCTCCTGCAACGTGTTAC
>CALPOM020000040.1 GCA_943325205.2 Thermoflexus hugenholtzii JAD2
ACTTTTAGAATTGAGTTAAATGATACAACTACATTAAACAGGCGATTATCTTGGAGATTTGATATGAATAAAAATAAACTGTTTTTAGTCATGATTAGCTTTTCTTTTTGGCTGAGTAGTTCTTTGTGTGCTCAAAATTATCCTAACCGAGCAGTCAAACTGATTGTGACTAATCCAGCAGGTGGTAGTTCAGATATTATGGCGCGAACAATTGCTCAAAAGCTCAGTGAGTTATGGAAGCAATCAGTGATTGTTGAAAACAAGGCGGGCGGTGGTGGAACTATTGGGATGGTATATGCTGCAAATCAGCCCGCTGATGGATATACCATTTTATTTGGAGCCCAGGGGCCAACCACGGTTACACCCCTGTTATCTAAAGTACCCTATGAGATGACGCGTGATTTTTATCCCTTATCACTTGTCTCAACTGGGCCTAGTGTAATGCTAGTTCAAGCAAGTTTAGCCGAGCGTAATTTACAAGATTTCATTGCCTTAGCTAAAGCTAAACCCAACACTTTAAACTTTGGCTCTGGCGGTGTTGGTAATGCCCATCATTTAAGTGCGGAGTTGTTAAATTTGGCGAGTGGGATTCAGACAACCCATGTGCCTTATAAAGGGGGTATTGCTGCAGCAAATGATTTGGCTGCTGGACAAATACAATTCATGTTTGCCGAAGTAGCACCTGTCATGCCTCTCATTAAGGCGGGGAAATTGAGGCCAATAGCAGTTGCATCCCCTAAACGAATTGCTTTGCTACCAGAAGTGCCTACTTTTATTGAAAGCGGATTTCCTGGATTTATATCAATAGTATCTTGGGGTTTATATTTACCAACTGGTGTAGCGACGTCTGTTATTGCGCAATTACAAATCGATGTGCGTCGGGTAATGACTGATCCAGACTTGGTTAAACGTTTTGCCGAGTTAGGCTTTGAAGCGCAGTATTCTAGTCCAGACGAATACCGTCAATTTTTAGCTGCTGAGACGATTAAGTATGCAAGGATCATCAAAGAAAACCGCATCAAAGCTGAGTAACTATTTTGGATGAAAAATGCTGATTAAAAAGTAACTGATTAATCCAATAAGTCTAATATACTGATATCAGAAAAATAATTAATTAATGGAGATGAATTACACAAATGGGTTCTCGTAATGCTTTTACTGGTTTCGGTTTATATATCAATATCCTTTTAGGAATTTTTTTGTTGGGCAGTTCTTTTGCGGGATTTTCGCAAACGGGAGGGGTTGAAAAATGGCCTGTGCGTCCAATAAAGATGGTGATCCCTTTTTCTGCGGGTGGCCCTTTAGATCATCTTGCCAGAAAGATAGGACAAAAATTAACTGATGCTTTAGGTGCTAATGTGGTGATTGACAATCGTGCTGGTGCGAATGGGATTATAGGATCTGATCACGTTGCAAAGTCATTAGCTGATGGATATACGATGCTGTTTATGACCGGATCTTTTACAGCAAATCCAGCACTTTACAAGAAATTGCCATTTGATCCCATCAAGGATTTTATTCCAGTCACTCAGGTAGGCCGATCATATGGCCTTGTTCTAGTTATCAATAATTCATTTTCAGTGCAATCTTTAAAAGATTTAATTGCACTTTCAAAGACACGAACAGGGCAGTTAAATTATGCATCTGGAGGGCAGGGAAACCTGACGCATCTTGCTGGTGAGTTATTTAATCATCTGGCAAATATTCAAATGTTACATATACCTTACAAGGGAAGTGGGCCTGCCATGACAGATGTTTTGGCTAAACAAGTTGATATGACTTTTGTGTCCACAGTTGGATCGATACAGGCAATTAAAGAAAAACGTGTTATTCCCATGGCGATCAGCAGTAGTATCCGCGTGCCCACTTTGCCTGAGGTACCAACATTTACTGAGTTAGGATTTAAGGAAATGGAACAAATTTATGGGTGGTATGGTATTTGGTATCCCACAGGAACTCCTGCTGATCGAGTCGAGAAAGTTCAGAATATTGTTCAACAGTTTCTTAAACATCCTGACATCAAGACGCATTTTGATGAAATTGGACTTATACCCGTTGGATCTTCCTCTAGCGAGTTTGCACAATTCATCACGGAGGATATCATGCATCAAAATAAACTTTTTAAAATTGCAAAAGTAGCAGCCCAGTAATTCAGAGCTGAAATTTAAATAAATAGGGATGATCGATGTTTGAATATTTTCCAAATAACTATACGTGGAGTTTGGCCGTCATGTCTGCTTTAAATCGTGGCGGACAAATTGCTGAAATTGACGAGGCTTGCCGTTCTCTAAAGGATTTTGCTGGGGTAAAGGCTCTGCATGGAGATATAACTGCTCAAAATGCTTGGTTTGAAAGTTGGGTGAGGATGGCTGAACGGGTTGAGCGATTAGCTCAGGCTGATGAAATGGCCGGTAATTTATTATCTGCTGGTCGTAAATTTTTAAGATGTGGATTATATTTTCAATTAGCTGAGCGGATGCCCAGTCATAAAGATCCTAGAAGGCTCGTCGCCTATAAAAAAGGCATTACTGCCTATGCAAAGGGATTGCAATATCGTAGAGAGCCGATTGAATATGTACAGGTGCCCTTTGAGGGCACGTATTTACCAGCAATTTTTATGAAAGCGCCTGGCGCAAGTAAAACGCCTTGCATGGTTCATTTCAATGGATTAGATCTAACCAAGGAAATTGTTTACTCTGCTATTGCTGATGAATTAAAACGTCGTGGCATATCTGTTTTAATTGTGGATCACCCAGGAGTAGGAGCTGCACTTCGCCTACAAAATCTCACGAGTGGCCCTGATACCGAGCGATCTGCTTCAGCCTGCGTGGATTATTTAGAAACGCGGTCAGATGTAGATTCCGATCGAATTGGAATTATTGCATTAAGTCTGGGTGGTTATTACGCGCCGCGCGCCGCTGCTTTTGAGAAACGGTTTAAATGTTGTGTAGCATGGGGAGCGATATTTGATTATGGCGCAGCAGTTGAATCGCGGTTAAAAGGGAGTGGTGAGCCTTCGGTACCTGGTTATGCTGAGCATGTTAATTGGGTATTTGGCACAGACTCCTTCGACAAAACGTTACAAATAGTTAAACAAATGACTTTAGAGCCAATCGCACATCAGATTACCTGTCCGTTACTGGTGGTACATGGAGAAAATGATCGTCAGATTCCTTTATGGCATGCTGAAAAAACGATTGCTGCAGCAGTAAATAGTGCTGATAAAGAGCTGAAAATATTTTCTTTATTTGATGGTGGCGCTGAACATTGTGGAGCTGACAATAGTACGATGGTAGTAGATTACATGACTGATTGGATTGCAAAGCGCCTTGGTGGATATGTCGAGGGTATAGTTTGATAAACCTATTTTAAGGGATAAGAATAATGAGTATCCACACCTTGCCTGTGCGCTTATTGTTAAACGTTGGGCATTCTATTGACCATATGTTTTTACTCATTTTTGCAACGGCTGTAACTTCCATTACATTAGAGTTTGGCTTTGCTAGTTGGGTTGATTTAATGCCTTACAGTGTTGGGGCGTTTGTACTTTTCGGTCTTGGTTCACTCCCCTCGGGCCGTTTAGGCGATTTATGGGGGCGCCGAAATATGATGATTATCTTCTTTATTGGGATTGGCTGCGCTGCAATACTAGTTGCCTTTACAAATAATGCTTGGCAAATGGCTGCCGCCTTAGCACTGCTGGGATTATTTGCATCAATTTACCATCCAGTGGGTATTCCTATGCTGGTTCAGCAAGTTTCTAATCCTGGTTTGACGATTGGCATTAATGGTCTAGCTGGAAATTTAGGGATTGCAACAGCTGCATTGATTACTGGGTTTTTTGTTAAGTGGTTTGGCTGGCGATATGCCTTTGCAGTTCCTGGGTTGCTTTCGATTGTGCTGGGGTTCTTATTTATGTATGTCTGCCCAAAGGAATCGCAATCGCCATCTAAAAAATCCAAGAAAAGCGCCATTTCAGTTCCGCCAGCATTACTAGCGCATTTATTTATGGTAATGACGGCTGTTGCTGTAACAAGTAGTTTAATTTTTAACTTCACAACAAATGGTAATTTTCAATTACTGTCGGATCGATTTATTGGGTTAATCGAAGACCCAGCCACTTTAGGAGCTATGTTAGCTATCATTTATACCATTGCATCCTTTGCTCAAGTCGTGGTTGGAAACCTCATAGATCGTTTACCAATGAAAAAACTTCAGCTTTGGATAGCAATCATTCAGGTACCCTTATTGGTATTTGCGGCTTACACAGATGGATGGTGGTTATTTGTCAGCCTATTAGCTGTGATGATTTTTGTTTTTGGAGCGATTCCTTTTACGGACGCGATGATTGTGCGTTATGTAGACGACAGGCTTAGGTCCCGAGTAACTGGGATGCGATTAACTGTTTCTTTTGGGATTAGTTCTTTAGCTGTTTGGTTGTTAGGCCCACTAGTTAAAGATATTGGTTTTGTCTATTTAATATGGTTGATGGTAGTCATTGCATTAATTAAGGTCTTAGCAATTTGCACCTTACCATCTGAAGAGGATTTTCACGTTATTAGTTAGTCCTCAGTTAGTCCTTAGGCAGATCTCCAGCAGCCAAGCCGAGTTGATGGATTTCATCGATTGATGGGATCGCCTTAGAGTAACGTTTTCCAAGCCAGGCATATTCATTTCCATAGAGTCTTGCGATGGGAGAATATTCTTCTGGGATGACCCGCTTAGTGATTGGGTCAAGAATACGATCTGCCAAATGAATGCCAAGCACTTCACCTAAGATGAGTGCGCGCCTATCGGATAGATCAATAATTTGAAAAACACGACACTCAAAACTCACCGGTGCTTCTGCAATGCGCATCACATCAATTTGCTTACATGGCATTAGTGTGATGCCTGCATAATCGATCTCACTTTCGTCAGAGGGAAAATCAGCTGAAGCAATGTGCATTGCGCCGATAATGCTTTTATCTACCATGTTAATTGCAAACTGCTGTTTGCTACGAATATTATTAATGGTATCTTTAGATTTTCCATTTGGCCTATGACTAATACCTAAAATCACAATAGCTGGCTCTTCAGAAAACATATTAAAGAAACTAAATGGTGCCGCGTTGTGAAGTCCCTCTGGGTTTTGGGAGGTAACAAAGGCAACTGGCCTAGGAATCACTAATGCTGATAAAAACTTATATTTTTCTTGGGTAGGAAGGTTTTCAAGGTCAAAGTACATTGTGAACTTTATAGTGTGGTGGAAGTTATTCTTGCGACATCATTTTAGTAGTTTGTTTCGCCATTCGTTTTGGATCAGTCATATATCAGTAATACATTATTTATTAGAAACATTCCACCGAATTTGATCAACTAGAGACTCGGCGACAATTTTAGAGTTCACAAAAGTTGCTTTGTTCATCGTTTTTACAAGAGCTTCAAGGTAAACTTGAGCCTTAGAGTCTTTAAACTCTCTAGCCACCCAGAGCCACTTAAAAGCAGTACTTTCATCATATTCGTCGCGATTTTTATCGGAGTAGAATAATCCCAAAATAACAGCTGCTGGAATATTTTTCATCATCGCAGCGTCTGTAAGATAAGTAATTGCTTCCTTCGTTTCATTAACACTTGTTGTCGGATCTTCAAGGAGCGCTTTACCCAAGTGAAACTTGGCTTCATCATTAATGTTAGAAGCCATTTTCCAGAAGTAGAGCGATTTAAATTTATTATCTTTACCCAGTGCATAATTAGAGAGTAAGAGTCCAAATTTGGTTTGATCATTCGAGTTTAATTTTTTCGAGACCATGACAAACGTATCGACCACAAAATTATGAAAATCTTGAGGGATTAACTTCTTTTCAACCATACTAATGAGTTCTTCATTAGCATCCATTTCTCCCTTTAACACACGAATAATCAGTATCTTTACGGCCTTATCATGTTGCCCAGAGCGCTTGAAATTTTGGGCATCCATAATTTTCTTTGTCGCATATTCGGGATCTTTCATCCAACCCTTCACTGTTTCTTGATAAGACTGTGCAGAAACTTTTTGGATTAGGTTCGGATTTGGTATGGTTCCAGCAATCTCAATGGAATACACATGGATTGACTCTTTGATATTTTTAAATACTGGAAAGCCACCATCTATAAAGCGTTCATTTTCAAAGGAGTTTTTAGTATGCAAGTAAATACTCTCACTCATACTGACCCCGCCATAGTCTGCCATTTGTTCGATACGGGCAGCTATATTCACCGCTTCGCCAAGGAGATCGTTTCCTTGAATCAGAACGTCTCCAATGTGTAATCCAATTCTAAAGCGCATTGATGGCTTGATTTTTTCCGCCAGGTTCAGGTCATAGACCATCCGTTGTATAAAGATTGCGCACCTCAATCCATTGACTGGGCTTGAAAAATCCGCAAAAATCGAATCCCCGCCTGTATTAAAAATACGACCATTATTTTTTGTAATGAACGGATCAATCAATTTTCGGTAATTGCGTAGAGCATTAATTGCCTCTTGTTCATTTGCCCCAACAAGAGCGCTGTAGCCTACTATATCCAAAGCAAAAATTGTAGTAAGTTTTCTATCGTTATCCATGGATGATTAATTTCGTTTCTATGAAGTTCTTCGCCTACCAATTAAAAACTGGCGGTATCCCAATCAAATATTTGATTTTTAGACAAATATTTCATGAGGTTACATTGTATAAGAATAGTCGAATTCATGGCAATACTTGTTATACGTTACCAGAAACGGAGGAGAATTAGTTCCTATTTTCCTTCCATGACCCAAACCCCATCCCATTGGGCTGGCGGATCTGCTTGGAGTGTTTTACACCGGTGGATATAAATTTCTGAGAGTGTATCCTTGGGGTGAAGTTCGAGAACCTTATTGAATGAGTTAGTGGCCTCGGACCATTTTCCAGCCCTATACTTTTGAATACCTTCTCGAAATTGGTTAACAGCGTCCATCAGGTTAGGGAATGAGGATTCATCGTGATAGTCTAGAACTTCATAGATTGCGACAGGCTGTGTTTTGCCTTTAACAACTACAAAATCAACTTCTCGAGTCCGATAGGTACCCTTGAGATTTTTAAAGGTAAATTCACTGATGAGGATTTTTGCGGCATATTGTTTACACGCTGATTCTAGTCTTGCCGCAAGATTAACTCCATCACCGATAATTGTGTAGTCCATGCGCTTTTTTGAGCCGATATTGCCTGAAACAACCGTATCCGTATTGAGTCCAATACCAATATCGATTGGCATTTTGCCATCGTTTAAACGCGTTACATTCCACTCTTTTAACTTACGAATCATCGATATAGACGCTCGTAGTGCACGGTCCTCGTCATCTTCGTGTCCCAGAGGAATTCCAAAAGCCGCCATGATGGCATCGCCAATGAATTTATCGAGCATACCCCCTTCTTTGGTAATGCAATCCACCATGAGTTCAAAATAGTCATTGAGCATATTCACGGTACCTTGTGGCCCCAATTTCTCAGATAAAGTTGTAAATCCACGGATATCGGAGAATAAGACTGTTGCGGGTACACTTTTCCCACCCATCATATCTCCACCAGAGGACAGTAGTTGACTTGCAATGGATGGATCAATATAGCGCGACATGGTAGATTTCATGCGCTTTTCACTAGAGATATCCTCAATCATAATCATGGAGCCAATATTCTTCAGATGGATATCAATGAGTGGCATCAATGTTAAGTTGACAGAATGAAGTTCACCTGAAAAGGTGATCTCAGCGTCCATAATCACATCAGTTGTTGCATCACTAACAACTTGCTTTAGCTTGTCTAAAACCCAAGAATTTTCATTGCCAAAAAATGTAGTGGCATTTTGGTTAATCACTTGTTCAGCGCTAATACCTAATATATGTGCACCAGCTTTATTGCAAGTAATAATAGTATTTTCTTCGTTCAAAGTTAAAACCCCATTAGTCATTGACTGCAGCATACTGGAGTTATAGTTCTTCATATTTTGCTCTTTAGCAAAAAGGTCAGCATTTTGCAAAGCGATTGCTATTTTTGCAGTAAAGGCTTTTAAACGAGCTTCATCATCGGCATTAAAAGCACCAATTCTTTTGTTTAAAACCTGGGTTACGCCTATGATTTTGTTATGTTGATTGACAATCGGAACGCAAAGAATCGATTTGGTAAAAAATCCAGTTTGTTTATCAAAAGCAGGATTAAAGCGCATATCTGCATAGGCATGGGGAATATTGATTGTTGCGCCATTTTGGAAAACTGCCCCGGCAATTCCGAGGTGGTTGGGGAAGCGGATTTCAGTTGAATCTAGACCCTGACTGACTTGGGACCATAGTTGATTTGTTTTTTCATCATTTAAGAATAGAGTTGAGCGATCTGCATCGAGCATGCGAGTTGCCTCATTCATGACCTTCTGAAGTAAAACATTAATACGTATTTCGGAGGACATTTCAGAAACAATATTCAGTAAATCTAATTCCCGCCTACGCTGCAACTGCATTTTTTCAATGGCTTGATTACTTTGGATAAAAAATGAGGAATGTTGCATGATCTGGGCCAAATGACTTAAATCACTTTTAGTGAACCGGCCCTGTTTTTTATTCAGTACTTGTACTACACCAATAATCTCTAATTGGGCATTTTGAATTGGTAGACAAAGCATATTACGGGTTTCATAACCAGTTTCTTCGTCAATACTTTTTTCAAACCGCGGATCATTTTGGACATCGTGAACAATAATGGATTCACCTTTAGAAAAAACAAATCCAGCAATACCATGCGTATTTAAAATCCGAATTTCATGTTTTAATTTACCTTCAGCCTTGCGAGAATAGAGCTCTTGAGATTCTGGATCATTTAAGAAAATCGTACTTCGATCGCCTTGAGTTTGATCGGTAACGATCACTAGGAGTTCCGCCAGGATTTCGTCAAAAGATGATAATCTGGCCAGCCTTGAAGATATTGAAAGTAAAAAGTCTGAATTGACAGTCTGGGGTTGTTCGATGGTCGGTTTAGCTAATTTGGGCATTTTGAGAATCATTCTAAAAGGATTGTTTAAGCCTTCTGGGGTTGGTCAATCTGATGTCGAAGGTTCGATATAGTTTCTTTTAATTGCTGGATTTCCTCATGTGATTTTTGTCGTTCAACTTGAATCAGACGATTTTTTTCATTTTGTTCAAACTGTATAAGACTACGTAGTTCTTGAATCGTATTTTGTAAGTCGATGATTGGAGTGGTTTTGGAGATGGTTAAAGACTGTATTTGTTGTTTAAATTCGATTTGTTGTAAATCAAGTCGCTCACGCAGTGCAATGGCGGTATTTTTTAATTGTTGGATCTCATTTTGACCTTGTTGTGTGGCTTGATCTCGCGCCATTTTAATTTTTTGGTTCGTTAAGTTCAACTCTTCCCGCAGGGAAACAATAGTCTCTTTAAGAAGTTTAATTTCTAGCAGTAAGGTTTGTGTTTGATACTTATCATCTTGACGCGTACTAATGGATTTCATTTTCGACCCTTAGAATGGATTGTTTGAGCATTAAATCAGCACCTAGAGATTTTGCTTGGTCACTGATAAATGCAACACTCTTTAGAAAAAACAATCTTCCTGGAATGCTTGCTACGATCCCAGCCATCTTGGGATTTGATTTTTCAAACTCCAAGCTCAGCAAATTACCTAGTGCAATCCCCTTTTCTGGGAGGCTGCTTGCCATTAAATCAGACTCCAACAACAATATACTTAAGCGGTCCTCTAGAGTTAAGCTGAAAGGTTGCTGCATAGCTTTCTCAATGATCCCTGGCCTAAATATGGGGTCTGTTGATAGCAGTAAGTTTCTGGTTAAGCTATAGATTGCAGCATTTTCGGGAACATTTTTTTTCTTTAAAAACTGATGTATCTTTGCAATTGAATTAAGTTCTTGCTGACTCGCAATAAAATTGACTGTGCCATTGTGACCATAGTCATGTCCAATAGCAGCTAAAAGAAGATGCCAGCAATCCAGTGGCGTTAAATTCCAGGGTGAATTGCCTTGACTGATTAGTTGGTTCTGTGAAATTAATAGACTCATCGTGAAACTAACATCAATAAAGTGCTTTCGTGAGTGATACTCTGGTTCATAAGCCATTTGGGCGTTATGTGCTTCAATTTCACGACTAAGATCAAGGCAAAGATCTTTAAAGATATTCTTTTCATCTGCCATTTCCGACCATAGTGTTGATTCAAGTAATACTTGAATGAAATCGGAAAAGGAAATTTGTAAATCTGCCGCCTGATTAAATATATGCTCGAAATCCTCAGCACTAAATTTCTCATGAGAATTGGTGAAGATTTGATTTAATGCAGCTATTGCATGTTGCTTACTGGTGCTCATAGATGATTCGTTAGTAAAGTAAGAGCTTCTATTGTAAGAGCTTCTATGCAAACTAAGACTGCCAATGCATATTGGCAGTCTCATAAACTACTTAAGCTAAATAATCATGCAGCAAATGACCATAAGGAAGGGTCATACTCGTAACTAGGTGCACTCCCCCAGTAACTTGGTGAACAGGTAAATCCGCTAATGTACAGTTTACCGATGGTGTTAAATCAAGTCGAGCATTACCAATCCAAGCCCCTTCAACTGTCACATTTTCAAATGTAATGCCAATTAATTGAGCAATTTCAGGTGTACCATCAATACCTGGAATGATTTTAAGCGTTACTTGCTTTCGGGCTAGCAGTAAATTTTCCCGATGTGCTATTTCAGGATGAACTTGATGCTTATAGGTCATCGTACCTTGAGCCGTAATTTGTGAGGCGTACTCAAGGCTGCCTGTGAGCGTATCACCATGAGTAATTAGGGAAGCATGACCAAATTTCATTGGATAGCCCCAGATTTCTCGTCCACCTGCTAGGGGGGAAGTATTGTTGACATACATTTGGCTAATGAAATTACATGGCTCACCTTTTAAAGTACAAGGGATAACCTGTGCGGCTGCTGAATATGCACCAAAGCCCTCTCCATCAGGCAAGTCAAGCCACTGGACAGAAACTTGGTTACCATCTGGCTCGAGGGGTTCTGGCAGAGCCTCCCGAATTGCTTTTGGATCTGTTAGGTAATTAACGATTAAGTACTTCCGATTAAAAAACCGAAACGGGCCCCTTGGGTAGGTTGGGCTTTGCAGCGGCATGGACGGTAGTTGCAACACATCTTCTTTTCTCATGAAAAGACTCCTCAATATAAAAGTTAGGGTTTTTGATCTTTAACGAAGTCGAATAAAACTCGGCCATGGGGCAAAGTAAGATCTCCAATGTAGTGCTTACCACCAATCACTTTTTTAATTGGCAAGTCGGCAACTGGAGCATTCACATGAGGAATTAGTTGTAGCCTGGCTGGCGAGATCCAAGAGCCTTTAATTGAGATATCAGTTAGGTTGAAAGCAACTAGCTGACAAATCTTGGGTTTGCCATCAAAGTTAGGGATCACTTTAAGGACACACGAGGTTTTGGTCATCGCTTTATTCATTGCTTCTAACCCACCTGGAGACGCTTGGTGTTTGTAGGCCATAGTGCCCATTGCTACGAGTTCTCCAGCATAGTTCAGAGTCCCGGTTAAGGTATCAGAGTTAACAGAGAGTTTGGGGAAGGCGTATTTCTTTGGAAATCCCCAAATTTCTCTACCGGCTGAGATTGGGGGCTCGTCATCAAGGTACATTTGAGCAGTGTAGTTCACAACTTCGCCTTCAAATGTACAGGGAATAACAATACCGCTTTCCGTGTAGTCGCCAAATCCAGAACTATCTGGCATACGAATCCACTCGTACAGGACATGACCTTCGGCATTTGGAACTAGCGGCTCTGGAACTGCAGCCCGTAACAAGTCGTGATCAGTTTCGTAAGTAATAATCATATACTCACGATTAATGAAGCGGTATGGTCCTAGCGGGTAGCTAGGACATGCCGCCGGCATGGAGGGTAATTTAAGGATTTGATCAATATTCATGATGTGCCTGTGTGGGTTATAGAAACTCTTTTTCTAGATCAACGGAAGATCTAACGTTTAAGTGTGCAAAATTGTGTTTGAGCCAGTCAGTTGCATATGCTCGGCCCCGATCACGCAACATCGTTAAGAACTCCCAGTCGGAGGAAAGCTTAGAAGTGACCGACAAGTCTGACATGGCAACATCAGCACGAATAGAGTGCATTAAGACGTATTTAAACTTCTTTTTGTGTTCATCTTTGATCCAATTTTGGTCTAAGATCTTTTGCACAAAATGAATCGCCCTTAATTCCTTGATTAGGGAAGTATTGAAGGTGATTTCATTGACACGATTAGCAATTTCATCTGCAGTTGTAGGCAGCGTGTTGCGTTCAACAGGATTGATATGAACAATCACGATATCGCGTGACTCGGTGTTATAAATCAATGGGTAAAGAACTGGGTTACCCATGTAGCCACCATCCCAATAATTTTCTCCATTAATCTCTACAGCTTTAAATAAGAAGGGCAGGCACGCAGACGCAAGAACTACATCTGCAGTTACTTCAGGAGCGTCAAATACTCTAGCCTTACCAGTTCTAACGTTGGTTGCTGTTAAAAATAATTTTGTTTTGGAGTGTTTTTCTAACTCTTCAAAATCTACGCAATTTTCGAGAACTTCGCGCAGTGGATTGAAGTCCATCGGATTGAGTTGGTAGGGTGAAAAATTACTTTGAATCATTTTGGCAACTTTAGTCATGCTGGCATCTTCAAGTTTTACACCCATCATTTTTTCAATCGGTGATAACTTGATCATGCCGTATTTTTGACCAGCATCAGAAATTTCTTTCCAAAATTTATTCAGCGCAGCTCTCGCACCTTCAGGGCCTTTGATCATTCCGTAAGCAAAGACAGCCGCGTTCATAGAGCCCGCGCTAGTTCCAGAAATACCTTCGATTTCTACGCGTCCGTCCTCAAGAAATTTATCGAGGACTCCCCATGCAAAAGCGCCATGAGCACCGCCGCCTTGAAGGGCTAGATTAATTTTCTTTTTTTGGTTTCCGGATGAACTTGGAGCGGTATTTTTTCTTACCGGGGTGCGCCTAGTTGCAACGGGTTTAGTTTTTGGTACAGTTTTTTTTGCAGTAGCCATGGTGTCCCACTTTGTTGTTGATTTTGGTTGAGATAGGTTGTAAAGCGTAGGCAATGATCATTCATTGATCATTGCCTCAGATGCTTAGTGAGCTACCCAACCTCCTTCAACATTGATCGAGCCGCCGGTAATAGATGCTGCAGAATCCGAGCATAAAAATACAGCAGTTCCAGCAACTTGTTCAACGGTGACAAACTGTTTAGTTGGCTGAGCATACAAAAGAACATCTTTTTTTACTTGCTCTTCAGTCATGCCCCGGGCTTTTGCAGTATCCGGAATTTGCTTGAGAACGAGTGGTGTTAGTACATATCCTGGGTTAATTGCGTTACAAGTAATACCGTGTTCGGCAACTTCTAGTGCAACCGTTTTGGAAAGTCCCATGATGCCATGTTTAGCAGCCACATACGCCGACTTGAATGGCGACGCGACTAGTGCGTGCGCTGATGCAATATTAATAATTCGGCCCCAATGCTTGGATTTCATATACGGAATTGCTAAGCGACTCGTGTGGAATGCAGAAGATAGATTAATAGAGATAATTGCGTCCCATTTTGCGACTGGGAACTCTTCAATCGGGCTGACGTGTTGGATACCAGCATTATTAATTAGAACATCTACACCACCAAATTCTTTTGCTGCATGATTCATCATAGCTTCAATCGACTCAGCCTTACTCATATCAGCGCCATCATAGATCACCTTGATACCATAATCTTTTTCTAGACCGCTTCGGATGGTTTCAATTTCAGCCGCATCTCCAAAGCCATTGATTACTAAATTACAGCCTTCTTTGCCAAAGCCATGGGCAATTCCAAGGCCGATTCCACTGGTTGATCCAGTAATTAAAACAGTTTTATTTTTAAGCATTTTGCGACCTCAATAAGTAAATTAGAATGGTGAAATTAAAACTATAAACTTTGCAACGACGAGATAATATAAACAATTAATATTTCAGTTAACAAAAAAATCAATTTTATGCACAAATTTGGAGCGCAATATAGGGCAACATCGTTAGCGCAAAAGAATTAGTACAACATATCATCATGGGAATTAAAGTTATTTAACAATAAAAGTGTATCTTTTCGGTGAATACTACTAATTATCATGATTATTATGTATCATAACCTTATTATTAACAAGGCTTTCCTCATGATGGTTCGAAATTGTGTTTACGTGGTTTATTTGACTGATTTGTTTGATCAAAACGCATATTGCCAAAGCAGTTTTTCAAATAAATCCCTCCTATCGCAGATCCAAACTTGAGTTTGCTCATAACAAACGTTTACTTGAACCTTACATTTTCCTAATAATATGAAAGAAAACGTCCTTAATATTTCTAATAATTTATTTTTTAAATGGGCATTGGTCTTGTCCATTCTAGCGATTGCTTTGTATATTTGGGATGATCCTAGAGTTGCTCCTAATGGCGGCACATGGCTGGGGTATACCCTAGGAACTATTGGCGCACTAACGATTGTCTTTTTGACGCTTTTTGGCGTTCGTAAGAGAAGTTATCGCAGTAACTTGGGGGACTTGAAATATTGGCTTTCCGCACACGTTTGGTTGGGCTTGGCTTTGGTTGTTATTGCCACCTTGCATACTGGATTTCAGTTTGGTTGGAATGTTCACACGCTCGCTTATGTTTTGACGATGCTGGTCGTTTTTTCTGGAATTTGGGGCGTTTATATGTATTTGCGCTTCCCATCACTCATGAGCGAATTATTAAATAGTAAAACTTTGATTCAACAGGGTGAGGCTTTGATAGAGATTGATCAAGGCGCACTGAAGTTGTTGGATAGCGTAGAAGCCGGCGCGTTTAAAAATAAAGCCTTACAACTTTTAAAGTCAGCTGCTACTGAGCCGATTTCACGGGGTTTTTGGGCTAATTTAAAGTCTGATTATCCAAACTCGGCTAGTGAAATTGCTTTAACTCAGTTCGAAAGTATGTTTTTACAGGGTGAGCAATCAGCTCGCCAACTCTCTCAGTTAATGGCCAAACGTGTTGGACAACTCAAGCGTATACGAGAATTTGTGCAACTCAAGTCCTTAGCTGGAGTTTGGTTAATTTTTCACGTGCCAATGTCCATTGGATTAATAGCAAGTTTAGTTGCGCATATTTTTTCTGTTTTCTTTTATTGGTAGGGTGTTATGGAATCACACAAGCCTGATGAACCGATCATTGCTGAGTTAAAGCGATTACAAGCGAATACATCTGGGAGGCGCTTTTGGTCTTGGATGTTTTTTTTGGTTATTACGGGAGTGTTTTTAATAGCCCCTTTAGTGGCTAGTTTGATTGGTGATTCCAACTCGGAATTATTGCAAAAGCGGGCCAAGCAAAATCTTGTACAACAGCCAAGTCCAACTATCTTAGCCTTTGACCGAGTTTGGAATCCGGGGCCATTAGCCAACGCTCATCAGCCTTGGGCCAATGATTGTCGGGTTTGCCATAGTACTGGCTTTGGTCGTGTGAAAGATGCGGATTGCTTAACCTGTCACCAAACAGTTGGAGAGCATGTCACACCCAAGCATCCCAAAATAGAAGGTTTAAATGTGACCTGTGCTAGTTGCCATCAAGATCACAATGGGGCGTTTAGCCTAGCTGAACAAAATAAACATTTCACACAAGGTAACTGTAGTTCATGCCATAGTGACTTAAAGACAAAAATGCCTGAGACTCTGACGCAAAATGTATCAGATTTTACCAAGGGACATCCAACATTTCGTCTACAACTGGCGCTTGACGCTGCCCAGCCAACCAAGTTAACCCGTGTCCGCATGGAAGAGGGCAAAGTTTTGCAAGAGCCCTCTAATTTGAAGTTTCCTCACAATGTCCATTTAACTCCTGAAGGTGTCCATAGCCCCAAAGGTATCGTTAAAACAACTTGCGCATCTTGTCATGAGCCTACCCTTGATAAGGTCGGTTTTAAGCCGGTTCAATTTGAAAAAAATTGTCAAAGTTGTCACGCTTTGAAGTTTGAACCAACCGTATCAAACCGTGAAGTACCCCATGGCCCAGTAGATGCTGTCTTATCCACCTTGCGGGAATTTTATAGTTATACCAAGCTCAACGGCTTGCCTATGCAAACGCAACCTTTAACACCTTTGATCCAAATTGGGCGCCCGGGTGAGAGAGAGCCCTCAGCGGTTTCATTTACAAAGCGTTCAGGCGATGATCGTGCACAGGCTAGCGCGGCAGCTACGGAGTTATTTGAAAAAACCTCTTGTGCGATTTGTCACGAGGTGCAACGCGTTGCTGGGCCGGGCAAGCCTGGCACATCAGGCAAGGACTTGCCGCAATGGAGTATTGCACCTACGCCAGTGGCGCATACTTGGATGCCTCAGGCGAACTTTAGTCATGCCGCGCACTTGATGCAAGAATGTTCTTCATGTCATGAGGCAAAGAGTTCAAAGAAATCTGCTGAGGTATTGATGCCTGCGATTAGTGGCTGCAAAGACTGCCATGCAGGTACAGTCCCAGTCGCTCAACGTGTTTCGTCTGACTGTGGCGTTTGTCATAACTTTCACATGAATCCTGATCAGCAAGCTGTGCAAAAGAAATCCCACCCTATTCCTAAACAATCCAGCATACAGTCCTCAAGCTATTTGTTTTCTTCGATAGGAAAATCCAAATGAAGTTGGAGCGTTTGCTATACGGCATTTTATTTTTAGGGTTGGTTAGTTGTGGTGGTGGCGGAGGCAGTAGTTCCACGAGTATTTCATCTAGCACAACTAGCTTTACTGGCGGCTGTTCTGCAGTAAGTTTTTCCCAACAAAGTTTAACTGCGACTGAGGTTGATCAAGTGATTGCACAGGCTGTGAGTGTGGCGAGTACTCTTGGACAAAGTGCAACCGTGGCGGTGGTAGACCGGGTTGGTAATGTTTTAGGGGTTTTTCAGATGTCAGGTGGTGACTACAA
>CALPOM020000041.1 GCA_943325205.2 Thermoflexus hugenholtzii JAD2
CTTTTTTCTTTTTATGGTCAATGGATTTTTACTTTTAAGTTTTACACCAGTACAAGCACAAAATCGTTATCCTGATAAACCAATTAATATCATAGTTCCTTTTGCTCCAGGTGGGGGGAATGATTTGGTTTCAAGGTTAATTTCGGAACCGCTAGGAGAAATTCTCAAGCAATCCGTAATTGTGGTGAATAAAGCTGGTGCAGGCGGTTCTATTGGAACTTCCTATGTTGCCAAAGCTGCGCCAGACGGTTACAACTTAGTCATGGCAAATAACTCGAATGTTACATACCCTGATATAGAAAAATTGACCGCTAGAAAGCCTTCTTATGAGATGAGTCAGCTTGAGCCTCTGGCAATGCTTTCAAATGACCCTCTTTTCTTAGTTGTCAGATCTGACTCACCTTTTAAAACCGCGGCAGAATTAGTGAAAGCCGCGCAGGCAAAGCCTGATTCGATTGATTATGCATCATCCGGTAATTTGGGCCCGATCCATGTGCAATTTGAATTAATTGGTGACGCGGTGAAAACTTCGTTTAATCAGATTCAATACAAAGGTGTTGGTCCAGGCGTTCTTGCCCTCTTGAGCGGTGAGGTACAAACAACCACCGTTAATCCAGGAACGTTGAGTGGGCAGTTAGGTTCGGGTAAGATCCGTGTTTTAGCAGTAACTGGCGATAAGCGTCACACCCTAGTCCCGGACGCCCCAACATTAAACGAGTTAGGTATCGATGTGAGATATAGCTTGTGGTTTGGCTTATTCGTTACAGCTGGCACTCCTAGTGATGTAGTTTTGCGACTTCGAGTTGCTATTCAAGAGGTGAGTAAGTCAGAAAAATTTATAACTGGGCTACAAAAAGCAGGATTTCAGTTAGATTATCGAGACGCACCTGATTTTAAAAAATATTACACTGAAGATTCTGGAAAAGTAATGAAAGTTTTGCAAAAAGTGGTTAAACCAGAGCCTGTTAAGAATTAAAAAAGTGATCCAGTCTGATTAGAGGCATTACTTTCCCTTTTAACAGTCTCTGTTAAGTAATCTCTACAATCAAACTGATAGAGTGATCACTTACTAGGGCGTACCGTAGCCAGTTTTTTTTCCGACTTGAATCGCTTGTTTTGTTACGGAGTGTAGTCCCGTAACAAGTTTCATCAAGGAGGATTTACCACAACCAAAGGGACCAACGACCACAACAAATTCACCTTTTTTAACCTGAATATTAAGACTACTTAAGGCTAATGAAGAAGCATCCCTCCCATATTGCAGGCTGACATTTTTTTACTCAACAAACTGATCGTTCATCTTATAAAGATGTAATGTTACTAAAAATTATTTTTTTAACAAAATAGTTTTAGGAAACATCGCATGCACTCCTTTAACATTGTTAACAGTCTGAGTAACATGTAGATCACAGGCAAAACTGCATAAAGCATACGCCTCATCTTTATGAATACCTGTTATGTCGATAATCCAAGAAATCATTTCCTTTAAAGCTTGTCGTGCAGCGTCATCGAGATCAGGGTCTAATCCAAAAGTAATATAGTGTGTTGGTGTTTCGGCATGCGGCATTTTCCAATGTAAATCTTTGCGAACTTTGAAACAAAATCTACCACTTAATGACGTTTCAATAGCAGTTCCATTCACTTCACCATCACCTTGAGCAGCGTGTCCGTCTCCGGTGGAAAAAAGAGCGCCATCGTTCCATACAGGTAAATAAATTTTGCTACCCGCGACCATTTCTTTGCAATCTAAATTGCCACCAAATTCACGAGGCTCTTTACTATTTTGGCGACCAAATTCTGGGCTAGGAGCCACTGCTAATTGTC
The DNA here is from genome assembly GCA_943325205.2 of Thermoflexus hugenholtzii JAD2. Lineage (GTDB taxonomy): Bacteria > Pseudomonadota > Gammaproteobacteria > Burkholderiales > Burkholderiaceae > Polynucleobacter. The sequence goes on from CALPOM020000041.1 coordinate 1,825, forward strand.
CAAAAAAAGGTGCTAAAGGAACCTTGAATCCTGAAGCGGTAGTGGCTATTTTATTTTTTAAATCTAGTGGAACATGAATGAGTTTTGAATATGGGTAGTTTTCAGGGATTGTACCCATATAACCTCTAAAAACATTCCAGCCCCAATTTTGTCGAATATTGATTTCTTGAATTCCTACTTCAAGAACGTTACCAACTTCTGCGCCTTTTACAAATATTGGGCCAGTAAAGATGTGCGCGCCAGTACCTTTTTTGACCTTATCATGAATCTCTACCATCTCGGGCAATATATCAAATCCCCTACCAGGTTCGGGCATCAACGGCTTATCAGCTGTTACACATTCAATAAAAACAGTTTCCCCATCCTCAATCGTTAACACTGGTGGAATGGACGAATCTAAATAACCCCAATGAACGGTGCTTGGTGATGCTTTAAGAACTTTCATATATATAACTCTCTATTTTATTAAATTAATATTCACTACCGGGTAGAGACTTTATGATACTAGTAGGAGATATAAGAAGGGAAAATAGTGGGCGTACACCTAAACAATCTAAGTCTACAAAATATCATTATTTTCCTAAAATCTAGTGCCACTAATAGATCCTTTATAAATCAATATTTATAAAAAATAAAGTGATAACAGTGGTAATTTTTTACAAAACTTTATACATTAAATTTTAAGAACAAATATTTTTGTTTAATATGCCTTAACAATTATTACTCAATAAGAGTTTGAGCTAACCAATAAGTAGTTTCTAACTTCTTAAGTTTCTAAACTAAATAGTCTTAACATGAGCACGGTGATCATAATGGCATTTATCAATGTGACATTCCATATTGATAAATTTTTAACGTTTAGAGGGCAACCCCATCGGCATTTTTATAAAAAATGGGTTTTCACCAATTCCAGCTTCAAAATCTTTAATTTTTTTTAATCCTTTTTCCGTATACAAAGGATGTGCCACACATAATCCCTTCTCCCAAGATTCATCTATTTCTTCGTTACTAGTACACAGATTTACATTCTTTTTACACTCTGCGCAGTACCTTACTTTTGGGTCACTGGTTGGCTTTAGGTTTTTCCAATCTAGGCTACATTTGAATTCAAATTCACAATGAATAATCGTGTAAATTTGATGGGGATCCATAAATTACTCCTCGTTTGAGCAAATCTAAGTGTATAGGTGAAACCGGGTCCCATCAACCGAAATCGGGGGGTACCGGGTGGGTGGTGTCCGATCAGGAAGAAATTAACAAGGTATACCCCCTAGACCGAATCAAATCTGAAGTTAAAGAACTAAACTCATTACATCAACACCGTAAAGAGGCTCATAACTTTATAGCAAGAAGTCAAAACTTTATGGTATGTTTAATGGTATGTTTAAATAAAAATAGCCCGCTAGGGCTTTATCTATAATAGTGTTGGCGGAGCGGACGGGACTCGAACCCGCGACCCTCGGCGTGACAGGCCGATATTCTAACCAACTGAACTACCGCTCCAGTTTAAAACTTGGCGTCCCCAGGGGGATTCGAACCCCCGTACTCACCGTGAAAGGGTGATGTCCTAGGCCTCTAGACGATGGGGACCTAGTAAATACGTACTACAAAAAAACATCTTAATCTACAACCAATTACTTTAAAAACCACACTTCTGCTAATGCATTCAATCATTTAAACACTTCGTACTGAATTTTAGCACCTGTTTTAATTACTCAAATCTGGTGGAGCTAAGCGGGATCGAACCGCTGACCTCTTGCATGCCATGCAAGCGCTCTCCCAGCTGAGCTATAGCCCCGATCATCCCTAAAAATCTAATTACGATCGTTTTATTAGCAACCAAAATAATCAACTATTTTAGCTTATTTTCATGGGCTTTTGCAACTTACCGATGTATATCGCCTAAAGACCATACAGTATAAGGGGAAGAAGCTACACGACGGCTACACATTTAAGCGCTGTACCACCTCATCAACGCCTAAAATAGAAATAACCGCATCAATTGCCGGAGTCTGAGTCGTAGAAAATAATAAATAACGAACCGGCATCGCTAAGGCTGGCATTTTTAAACCGTATTGGGACAAAACTGCTTTCATAGCAATTCCGATGCTCTCTTTAGAGCCATCACTTATTTTCAAAGCTTGAACCAAATCTCTGATTGCCGGCTTAATAGCATCCGTAATTAAATCCTGATACTCCTTCGATTGCGTTTGATGCAGTGGTGGAGCCATGTAGAAAAGTTTTGCAGCTTGCGCAAGCTCCACCAAGGTATTCGAACGCGCCTTTAACAGATCGACAACTTTGACAAAATCGGGGCCATTCTGTGCAACCTCTCCGACAAAATCAATTCCTGCAAGTTTTGCGAACGGTATGGCACTTTGTGCTAATTCAATACTATTAGCATGGGAAATATAGTGATGATTAAGCCATAGTAATTTTTCTGGACTAAACTGTGCAGGTGATTTACCCAAACTTTCTAGATCAAACCACTGAATCAATTCTTCTTTTGAAAAAATTTCAGCATCACCATGCGACCAACCCAATCTAGCTAAGTAATTGAGTATGGCCTGAGGCAAATAACCTGCTTTCTGAAAATCCCGAACACTCATTGCCCCATTTCTTTTACTCAACTTTTCACCTTGGTCATTCAGAACAGTTGGTAAATGCGCGTAAATCGGCACAAGTCCACCCAAAGCCTGAATAATGTTGATCTGCCTTGGAGTATTGTTGACGTGATCGTCCCCACGAATAACATGGGTAATTTTCATATCCAAATCATCGACTACTACGCAAAAATTATACGTAGGCGTTCCGTCCGGTCGAGCAATAACTAAATCATCTAATTCATCATTAGAAATTTCAATCACGCCCTTCACAGCATCTTTCCAAATAACACTGCCATCTTTGGGATTTTTAAAACGGACTACTGGCCTAACGCTAATGGGGATAGCGGGTAATTGCTTGCCCGGCTCAGGACGCCATGTGCCGTTATATTTTGGTTTTTCTTTATTAGCAATCTGTTTTTCTCGTAAGTTATTTAAATCCTCTTCACTCATATAACAGTAATATGCCAATCCCTGCTCTAGCATACCCTGTATGACTGCACGATATCGATCAATCCGTTGCATCTGGTAAAAAGGACCTTCATCAATATCTAAACCTAACCATTTCATACCTTCTAAAATGACTTCTACAGCCTCTGCTGATGAGCGTTCTAAGTCCGTATCCTCAATCCTCAAAATAAAATCACCTTGCTTAGACCGGGCATACGCCCAAGGATATAAGGCACTTCGCAAATTACCCAAATGAATAAATCCAGTTGGACTAGGAGCAAAACGCGTACGAATAGAATGCGGTTCAATAGGAGTATTTTTCATACGAATATTATCCCATGAGCGATCAAGCTCTGAGTGACTTAAGAGATCTTCCTGGAGGGTTTAGTGATGTTTAAAGTTAATAAAGGCCTTTGTTGAAGCGCTGAAAAACTTCCCAAAAATAAGATCATGCCTGAAACAATTAAACCAACTACTAAGCCACCACCGTAATCAGCAATATAGCCAATCATCAATGGACCAAGCATTTGCCCAATGGCAAAAAGTATTGTAAATAAACGGATCCCAACACTCCACTGAGTAACTGGATAGTTATGCTTAATGAAAGCTGTAGTAGATGACACCGCAGTAATAAATGCTAAGCCAAACAGCATCCCTGAAATAAAGATGATCACAATCAGCAAATCATTCTGGCCCACCTGCCCTAATGAAATGACAATTAAGGCTGGAATGAGACAGGCTAAACCCATTATTCCATTGACGATAGCTAACACCTCGCCACCTCGATAACGGTCAAGCATGGTAGACCATAAGCGTGATGAAACCATTAAGCACAGTCCTAGTAATGCATAAAAAGAGCTTACAGTCGAGGTCTCTAAACCCACCTCTTTTAAAAATGCAATCACAAAGGTCATATAACCAATATGCCCAATACCAAAAAGTAAGTATCCGAGGTTCATCCAGATACTTTTAGAAATAGCTATCATTTCTGATTTAGGTGTACTAATCTCTGGAATATAAAAGCTGCCAATCGGCTTTATCATGAGCAACATGAGTAAGGATGCAATGATAGCCATACCAATCCAACTCAATTGCCAAGCATGGCTATAACCCTGCTTACTTGCGAACATTTCAATTGGATTGACTAAAATACTTGCTAAAAAAATACCCAGTCCAACTCCGCCATAATAAATACCCAAGATCCATCCAGACTGGCTTGGATGGAGTTCAGATAATTGGGCAGCTAAAATACCACCAGAAATAAATATCAAAGCACTTGTTATCCCCACCAATAAACGGATCGTAAAGATCATTTCGGCGGATATGAGAAAACCTAGAGTTGCCACTAAAAATACCGTAACAAATACAGCGCCCAAAAGCACATAGCGCAGTTGGCATCGATCAAATATCCACGGACAAATTAAAGCTCCAAGAAAATAGCCGATGGCATTACCTGTGTTCATATTACCCGCTGTTAAATATGACCAGTCCAGATCCGCTCGCATCAGTGGTAAAAATAAGGTGTAGGCAAACCGAGATATCCCCAAAGCAATTGCCGCACCAAATGCTAAAGCTAAGGCAGTATAAATTGGATGTCGTTTGGCAAATTCCACTTGATTATTCATTAACCAATACAATAGCAAATTAATCTTCCATCAAGATTGTTTTATTCAGTTTTACGCTCTTTTACTTCCAAACTCTATGACAAGCAAGCCAGAACCTCTTAGTTTCGAAAGTGATGTACTACAAACCTTTATTTTTGAACAGAGTCAAATCCGAGGTGAAATCGTTCGCTTGGGCGCGTCCTGGCAAACGATCTTGTCTAGAAAACAGTACCCGCCAGCAATCCAACGCCACTTAGGAGAAATGGTTGCAGCCGGGGCTTTATTAAGCGCTACCCTGAAATTCTCAGGGACACTTATTATTCAAGCTCAAGGAACAGGACTTGTTCGACTGCTAGTCGTGGAATGCACTGCCGATCTTGGCCTGCGCGCTACGATTAAATTAGCAAATGACGTCACTCCTGAAACAATTCCCAGTGAGGCGAGTCTAGCGGAACTCATCAATCCAGATGGACTAGGAAAACTAGTAATCACTTTAGATCCCTCGAATCGCCAAGAAGGACAACAAGCCTATCAAGGAATTGTGCCATTAAGTCTGCACGGCCAACCCATTACAAGTATTGCGCAAGCAATCATCGCCTATATGAACTATTCAGAGCAGCTAGATACCAAAATTTGGCTAGCTTGCAATCATCAGTTTGCAGGCGGGATTCTCCTTCAAAAACTGCCCCAATTAGGTGGTCACTCGCCACTTCAAAAACTCACTGAAGAAGAACTTGATGAGGCCTGGGAAAGATTACCAATGCTCGTCCAAACAGTCAATGACGCTGAGTTACTTGGTACCCCACCAAATATTCTCATGAATCGCTTATTTACTTATGAAACAGATCAACAAACCGTGCGCAGTTTTCCTCTCAGGCACCTACAATTTAGTTGCCAATGCTCCCGTAAGCGCGTCGGTAATATGCTGATCATGCTGGGTTATGACGAAGTTACAGATATTTTAGAGGAGCAACAGCAAGTAGAAACAACTTGTGATTTTTGTGGGCAAGTTTACGCGTTTGATGCGGTTGACTGTAAACAATTATTTATTGCTCGCAATCTCATCGATGGCATGCGTCCAGCCAAAGGAAAGCATTAAAAACTTTGCTACTTAGCCGTTCGTCGGTGACCAAATAATCCCGCGGGCCTCCAAAGCCGTGATCTGTTCGTCAGTTAAACCGATTTCTTGTAATATCTCCCGGTTATCTTGGCCAACCTCTGGCGCCTGGCGAGTGATGCGCCCCGGAGTTCGGGATAGCTTGGGCACAATTCCTGGAACATGTAAAACACTTCCGTCTAACATTTGTTGAGCAATAATCATCTCTCTTGCATGGTAATGCGGATCATTAGCAATATCAGCAACCGTAAAAATTCGGCCAGCAGGCACACTACAAGAATCGAGGATCTGCAATACTTCTTCGACAGAATGGGATAATGCCCACTGACCAATACAGTCATCAATTAACTGAACATGAGCAACACGCCCCGTATTATCCGCAAAGCGGCCGTCCTGGGCAAAGGCGTCTTGCCCTATAGCAACCATGAGGCGTTTAAATATACTATCGCCATTCCCGGCAATCAAAACATATCCACCATCACGGCATAAATAGGCATTCGATGGAGCAATCCCTGGTAAAGCACTCCCAGCTGCCTGCCGTATCTCCCCAAAGGCACTATATTCAGGTAACAAACTTTCCATACAATTAAAAACTGCCTCGTATAAAGCCATATCGATTACCTGACCTTTGCCACTCCGACTACGCTCATGTAAGGCTAATAAGATCCCAATGACCCCATGCAGCGCAGCTAATGTGTCGCCAATACTCACGCCGACTCGCACTGGAACTCGGCCAGGCTCGGCCGTTAGATGCCTCAAACCGCTCATGGCTTCTGCTACGACACCAAAGCCAGGTTTATCGCGATACGGACCTGTTTGGCCATAGCCACTCACGCGCAAAATAATCAACCGCGGATTGATGTTCAATAGTTCATCAGGTCCTAAAGCCCAAGATTCCAGAGTGCCTGGACGAAAATTTTCTATTAAGACATCACTTTCCAAAAGAAGCTGACGGACAATGTCTTGTCCTTCTGACTGTTTGAGATCTAAGGCAATCGAGCGTTTATTTCTTGACTGAACTTGCCACCAAACAGAGGTACCATCTTTTAGTAAACGCCACTTACGCAAGGCGTCACCCGTCACTGGCGCCTCTACTTTGATCACATCAGCCCCAAAATCAGCTAAAGTTTTTGCCGCAAATGGACCGGCAATTAATTGCCCCAGTTCCAAAACTTTTATACCGTCTAAAGAACTTTTATCCATCTGCTTGTTTACTAGTATTGCCTACCCATTTATTGGGTGGGCGTTGATTTGGCTAATTTTGAATCTTCTGATAGTTTGCTAGGCTTTACTTTTGACAATTTTGGCACCGACTCATCAGATTGTAGTATTTGAACGAGCGTTTCATTTTCCTTAACCATGCCATGCTCGATGCGAGCACGCTCCTCCACGGCCCGTGTTCCCTGCCTTAAGTCATCGACATCACCAGCAATTTTTGCATTACGCTTTTCTAATTCGATATTCTTATTTTGCTGCTCTTTGACTTCTTTGTCTAATTGATAAACGCTTAACAATCCGCCCTTGCCAATCCACAAAGGATATTGGATCGCAATGAGCAAAGCGGCTAGGGTATAAAAAATATAACGCACTAATATCCTAAGTTATAAAATGCTGCGCGGCCTGGATAGGTGGCAATATCACCCAAATCTTCTTCAATACGTATCAACTGATTATATTTAGCAATTCGGTCGGAGCGTGATAACGATCCAGCCTTAATCTGACCAGCATTACAACCCACAGCAATATCAGCAATCGTTGTATCTTCTGTCTCGCCCGAGCGGTGCGAGATAACGGCTGTATATCTAGCCCGCTTGGCCATCTCAATAGCGGCAAAGGTTTCAGACAAAGTGCCAATTTGATTCACCTTAATTAAAATTGAATTGGCGATTTCTTTCTGAATACCTTCTTTGAGAATCTTTGTATTAGTAACGAATAAATCATCCCCAACAAGTTGAATCTTTTTCCCCAGTCGCTGCGTCAAAGTTGCCCAGCCGTCCCAATCACCTTCATGCATTCCGTCTTCAATCGAAACAATGGGATATTTGTCAGCAAGCGTTCCTAAATAATCTGCAAACTCGCTTGAGGTTAACTCTAAGCCTTCACCAGATAAATGGTATTTACCATCACGATAGAATTCGCTTGCCGCACAATCTAGAGCAAGCAAGACATCATCCCCAGGACGATATCCGGCTTTTTCTATCGCTTGCAAAATAGTATTCAAGCACTCTTCATTCGTCTTAAAGTTAGGAGCAAATCCACCTTCATCACCAACTGAAGTAGGCATACCTTGAGTCTCTAATATTTTTTTGAGTGTATGAAAGATTTCTGCTCCACAACGCAAGGCGTCTTTAAAACTCGTCATACTGACTGGCATAATCATGAATTCTTGAATATCTAGACTATTATTTGCATGCGATCCGCCATTGATAATATTCATCATCGGCACGGGCATTTGCATAGCTCCAGAGCCTCCAAAATAGCGGTATAGGGGCAGTCCTGCTTCTTCAGCTGCAGCTCTAGCAACGGCCATCGAAACTGCTAAGGTGGCATTCGCTCCAAGCCGAGCCTTATTATCACTGCCATCTAAATCGATCAAAGTACGATCCAAAAAAGCTTGCTCAGAGGCGTCTAAACCCATGACGGACTCAGCGATTTCAGTATTAATATTATCAACAGCTTTTAAAACGCCTTTACCAAGATATCGGCCATGCTCACCGTCACGTAACTCAATCGCTTCACGAGAGCCTGTCGATGCTCCAGAAGGCACAGCGGCGCGCCCCATAATTCCAGATTCTAGCAACACGTCACACTCTACGGTGGGATTTCCACGAGAATCGAGAATCTCACGTCCAATAATATCTACAATTGCACTCATATGTATCTCTCAAAAATATAATTTTTTACAATCAACCCCTACAACCCAAAAGTATGTTCAATCATCATCCCAGGACGCTTCACTAATTGATCAATTTCTTTTAAGGTTTCTAATAAAGCCTTCATATGTTTTAGGGGAACTGCATTGGGGCCATCGGACATTGCTTGAGCAGGGTCTGGATGCGTCTCCATAAAAATACCACTAATCCCAACCGCCATCGCAGCCCTTGCCAAAACGGGCACAAACTCTCTTTGTCCACCACTCGTTGTACCCTGGCCACCGGGCAACTGAACTGAATGTGTCGCATCAAAAACTACTGGGGCATGCGTCTGGCGCATAATCGCCAAACTTCGCATATCGGATACTAAATTGTTATAACCAAAGCTGACGCCACGTTCGCACGCCATAAAATTATCTTCTTCTAAGCCAACAGCCTTGGCTGCCGATCTAGCCTTTTTAATGACATGCACCATATCATGCGGAGCTAAAAATTGCCCTTTCTTAATATTGACAGGCCGCCCACTTTGGGCACATGCTTGAATAAAATCTGTCTGTCGACATAAGAAAGCTGGTGTTTGTAATACATCGACAACTTCACAAACAGGTTTGATCTCATCAATACTGTGTATGTCAGTCAGAATCGAAACGCCAAGCTGACTTTTCACCTCGGCAAGAATTTCCAATCCCCGCTCCATCCCAAGCCCCCGAAAGGAATCCCCTGATGAACGATTCGCTTTATCAAAAGACGATTTATAAATAAAAGGAATTTGTAGTACCTTTGTAATTTCTTGTAAATGACCGGCTGTATCCATTGCCATCTGCTCTGACTCAATCACGCACGGGCCAGCAATTAAAAAGAAAGGTTGGTCTAAACCGATCGGGAAGCCACAAAGGTTCATGCCACAGCCTTTTCTGGAGAAATCTTGCCCGCATGAATTAATGCTGCCTCGATAAATGCATTAAACAAAGGATGCCCATAACGCGGTGTCGAAGTAAATTCCGGATGAAACTGTACCCCAAAAAACCAAGGATGCATCGATTCAGGTAACTCCATCATTTCAGGTAAATCTTCTGTAGGTGTTCGGGCAGAAATAATTAATCCCGCCTTTTCTAAATCAGGTACATACCCATTGTTTACCTCATATCGATGACGATGTCTCTCATTTACCTCAGAGCCATATATTCGACTCGCTAAAGTACCAGCTTTAACCGGACAACGCTGCGATCCAAGTCGCATCGTGCCGCCTAGATCTGATCCATCTGAACGCTGTTCAATCTTACCATCACGATTTTTCCACTCAGTAATCAATGCGACCACAGGATGCAAGACATTCGGTTCAAATTCCGTACTGTTGGACTGTGCAAAGCCTGCAACAGAGCGCGCAAATTCAATCACCGCTAACTGCATCCCTAAACAGATTCCTAAATAAGGTATCTTTTGAATTCTAGCGTAAGCAATCGCCTTCATCTTGCCCTCAGTACCCCTTTTTCCAAAACCGCCAGGAACTAAAATAGCGTCTAAGCCCTCTAAATTGGCAACGTCACCATGCTCTAATAATTCCGAGTCAATGTAGCGAATATCGACCTTACTCTCATGATGTATCCCAGCATGTCTTAAGGCCTCAATTAAAGATTTATACGATTCAGTTAAATCAACGTATTTACCAACCATCCCAATCGTAATGTGATGCTTCGGATTTTCCATCCGAAAGACTAAATTACTCCAGATACTTAAATCAGCCGGCGCAAGTTGTAAATTCAATTCATCACAAATAATTTGATCTAAACCTTGTTCATGCAACATCTGTGGAATTTTATAAATAGTGTCCACATCCCATACAGAAATGACAGCCTCTTCTCTGACATTAGAAAATAAAGAAATTTTACTGGCCTCTTCCTGCGGAATAGGCCGATCCGCCCTACATAAAAGGGCTGTAGGTAAAATCCCAATTTCACGCAATTTCTGGACTGAGTGCTGGGTTGGCTTGGTTTTTAACTCTCCAGCACTAATAATATAAGGCACTAGCGTCAAATGAATAAAGGCTGTGTCACCTCGAGGCTTACGAAGATTCATCTGCCGAGCAGCTTCTAAGAATGGCAAGGATTCAATATCACCAACTGTCCCACCGATTTCACAAATTGCAACATCAGCCTGCCCATCATGGCTAGCAGCAGCACCGCGCTCAATAAATGTCAAAATTTCATTCGTAATGTGCGGAATTACCTGCACCGTCTTACCCAAATACTCACCACGACGCTCTTTACGGATGACCGACTCGTAAATTTGACCAGTTGTAAAGTTATTACTTTTACGCATTTTGGCAGATACAAAACGCTCATAATGCCCTAAATCTAGATCTGTTTCAGCACCATCCTCAGTGACAAAGACCTCACCATGTTGAAAGGGACTCATCGTTCCTGGATCAACGTTAATATATGGATCTAATTTAAGGAGGGTGACTTTCAGGCCGCGGGATTCTAGAATCGCAGCCAGGGAAGCGGCTGCGATTCCTTTCCCTAAGGAAGAAACCACACCGCCAGTAACGAAGACAAATTTGGTCATCGCTCATTCACTCTGTTGGTAATATTGAATTATATACACGACTTACATAAACCACTAAAAAACTCTTCACACAATCTAATTTCCCGCTCCCAAGCCATATAAAAACGAACTCGATAAGTAATTAATAAAAATCATTTAAAATACCTGTAAATTTAAATGATAGGATTCTATGAGACTTGGTTACTTTACAATGCCCCTGCACCCGTTGCATCGCGATGGGACTGAAACACTCCACGAAGATCGTCAAACAATTATCTTTGCGGATCAACTGGGCTTTTATGATGCTTTTATTGGTGAGCACCTGACTGATCAAGCTGAAAATGTCACGAACAGTATGATTTTTTTGGCAACACTGATTTTTGAGACCAAACAAATCAAATTAGGCACTGGCACCTCGAACCTCTCCCACGCCCACCCAACTCTCCTAGCCGCTCAAGCAGCCATGTTTGATCATCTTGCTAAAGGTCGCTTTATTTTTGGCATTAGCCCAGGAGCACTAGCCTCCGACGCAGAGGCTCTTGGCATCTTAAGCGAAGATCGTGGCCAAATATTTGCTGAGGCAATCGATGTCATCCTAGCTATTTGGCAGGGTGAGCCGCCCTACAATATCGACCTTCCTAACAATCGCTTTAAAGTGAGCGTAGAAAAAACCCAAGTTCTTGAAATTGGTCGAGGACATATCATGAAGCCCTTCCAAAAACCCTATCCTGAAATAGTTGGAACTGTCGTTGCACCTTTTTCTAAGGGTGTAATTGCTATGGGACAAAGAGACTTTCATCCCATGTCAGCAAACTTTCTTCTAGATAATTGGCTACCAAGTCATTGGGCTAATTATTCAGCAGGCAAGGAACTGGCTGGACAAAAAGCTTTAGCGAAAGACTGGCGTGTGGCTAGAACAGTTTTTGTTGGCGATAACTCTGCAATTGCCAAGAGCTATGGTAAAGAAAATGCTGATAGCCCCTACCGCTACTATTACCAACAAATGTATACCAAAATGAAGATTTCTAATCGGCATGTCATCTTTAAAAAGCATCAAGATGATGACGATAGTACGATTACTCTGGATAAAATTTTGGATGAGCTTGTCATCTCTGGAACAGTTAATGAAGTGGTCGATCAAATCCTCGCTCTGCAAGAAAAAGTGGGTACGATCGGAGAAATAGTCTATGCCGGCATGGACCTAGTCGATCCAGCACTTGGCAGAAGGTCTATGGAACTCATGGCGCACGAAGTGATGCCACGCGTGAATGAGGCACTGGGTCTTGGCTATCAAACGAATGCCGATGCTACTTAAATTGCTCTAGCAATCAATTTCGTTGAAAAATTCTGGTGAATACGTCTTTTTTTGATATCCACGTTTGCGCACCCGTCTGACTTGTGTCCTTTAAATCAATGCCCATGGCCTGATATCGCCTAACCACTACCGGATGAGGATGGCCATATCGGTTCCGGTAGCCAGATTGTGAAAATGCATCATGGGGTTTGAGCTGATTCAAAAATAATGCCGTCGATGAAGTCTTACTACCATGATGTGGGGCCATTACAATCCGGTTTCTGGTAGAAATCATCTGATTGTGCTGCACTTGCGCCATCAAACGATTCACAACCTCCCGCTCAGCACCACTTTCAATATCACCCGTTAACCAAACTGAATGAAATCGATTTCTGATCTCTAATACACAACTCATTTCATTAGGCTTACCCTGAAAAAAATGCTCCTCAAAGGTGGTGTTTGTAGGTGGGTGCCAAATAATAAAATCGACTCCATCCCACTGCCACTGCGATCCTGCTTTACAGGGCTTAAGCGGGACGTGATTTTTAATAAATTCGCGTTGCAAAAGATGCTTACCCGGAATACTGCCAATTGCCGACTGAACTGGATATTCCTGAATAATGCTCACTAAACCACCAATATGGTCTGCGTCTTGATGACTGATCACCAAGCGATCTAAAGACCGTATATCCTCAGCACGCAAATAGGGCATGATCACTCTACGACCAGGATCAAAGTTACCTCGACTAGTTGGGCCAGTATCGTATAGCAAGTGATGTTCCTTCGTTTTTATCAATACGGCACTACCTTGGCCTATATCCCAAACTAACATCTCAAACTCTCCATGGGCAATGCCGTTCCCAAAAAGCCATTGCCTCGGAATGAGTAAACTGAAACATATACAGGTTCCAAATAATCTGGATTTCCAAGCATGGATAAGCGGTCCGGGCCGAATACTAAGCGCAACACCAATGAGCGCAATAACCAACATCCAACCCCACGGCTTAGCACCATGTATGACCGCCCATTCCCATTCAGCCATCGGTTTTAAAAACCAAGCTACGACCCAAAAAGCTTGATGCGATAACCACAGGCAAGTGTCACCCAACCACCAAGGTAAAACGACGCCTAACATCGCTAAGGGCGTCACAATAAAGCTAATGATTGGGATAGCAATCGCATTAGCAAGTGGTGAGACTAAAGAAATCTGCGAAAACCACCATAAAGTCATTGGTATTAAGGCAATCGTAACTACCGCCTGCACTCGACAGGCCGCTCCTAAGGATTCTTTTAACTTTGCTATAAAAAGTAAATCAACATCCGCCACCTCCCCAGCACTGTCCGAAGGCATCGCATATAAAATTGCCGCAACCGCACCAAAAGAGAGCCAAAATCCCGGTGTGTAAATAGCCCAGGGATTCAGAAAAAGCACCATGCCTAAAGCCCACCACCAAATATCAAAGGGCTTTAATACCCTCCCCAACCATAATCCAAGCCCAACCACCCCAACCATCATCATGGTTCGCTGGGCTGGTATCTGAAAGCCGGCTAGCCAGGTATAAATGAAGGCTGTCAAGAAGCCAACTAAAGCAGCAATCTTTTGTGCAGGAATCAGTATAGGTAATCGGCCACTGCGCCATAGTTGGTTGGCAAGCCAAGCACCAAGTCCAGCAAGCATCGTGACATGTAATCCAGAAATCGAAATTAAATGCCCAATGCCTGTCGTGTTAAAAATCTTCCAGTCCTCTTCGGAAATACTATTTTGATCACCCATCACTAAGGCACTCATGACCCCTCGGTAAATTGCCCCCTCGCCAAGAGATTGATGAACACGCGCACGAATCCAAGATCGTATCTGCTCCACCATGACTATAAAATGCCAATCCGAATAACCCACAAAACGCTCACTCCCTTTTTGAACCTGACCAACTGCACCGATATCTTGCATCAGCAACCATCGCTCAAAATCAAATGTATGGGGATTCATAAGACCCCTTGGCGTATTTAACTTCACATGAAATTGCCATACTTGTCCTGGATTGACTGGCTGCTTGACTGCTGGCATTGATAGATAAATCCGTTTGGGAATTTGCGTGGTATCTAAATCATCGCACTTTTTTGAAAGAGGCTTGGCAGATTCGACCATCAAATTCAGTTGTGCACCCCGCGCTGATAGCTTCGGTAAACTTTCTATATATCCTTGTATTAGCCAAATTGTGCCGTCTAATGATGCGGGTAATTGTTGCGCTACTTTGGCGCGCTCAAGATAAGCTGTCCGGTAGAATCCGAGAATAAAAACTACCAGACATAGACTACACACCACGAATAATTCGGATCGCTTGATCCTTCTTGCCTCCAAGTAATAGAGTTTATAAATGACCGATCCAACATAAATGATGCCAAGACCTAAAAAAGGGATGAGGAGGCTGAGATAGAGCTGCCACGATTCAAAAAAAAGAGCGTAAAACTCCCCGGCAATCATTGCACCAATAAGTAAACGCATGCAGTTTAAGCAATAGGATTTGCTTGAATTAAGGACTGCCAGCGTGGTAGAACTACCAGCGCATTTTGTAAGGCTTGCTGACTAACGAACTCTTCCTCCAAATTGCGCAACTTGACAAACTCTTGCGCAATGCGAGGAAGATTAGCCGGTTCA